>NZ_PCPW01000006.1:0-248316 GCF_002979835.1 Arthrobacter sp. MYb221
TCTTGTTAATTATATCTCAGGAATGACTGGATTAATAGTGCCGGAGGTGGATTCTTCCCCAGCATTCCGGGGAACTCTAACTATTCATGGGGAGCCGATGTCCAGAGCCCTGGGGATACTCCCGACGGCGTATAGAAAAGCTCATCCGCGGCCGACGTGACGGATCCGCCCTCAACGACTGCGAGCAATATTTGCAATCTTTTCACGTCAAGCATGTCGCCTCCTTGTAGCAGCACTTCAGCTTGCTTCAGAATCACAACATTTACTGGATTTACATCTAAACTTTCAAGCAATTCGGCATCCTCATCGCACCCATGAGGCAAATAAGACCCTCGGCAGCCCCTACATAGTCTGCTAATTCAGCAATGATTCAATTTAATGCATTTTTTGTAACTACCAATACATTCACTTTTACCGGATCATCAGTACATAACGGACGTGCGGCACATCACAAACGGTGCGTGGCGCGATGATCTAGATAGATTAGGTGAATCCAATTAAACGATTAGTTAAGGCTACGTGGATGCGTGGGGGTACCAGCAAGTGCTGGGTGTTTGAATGAAGCGAACTCGAAGTCCCTGGCTTTACCGTTGACGAGGTTTTGCTTCGCCTCTTCGGTTCTCCCGATCCGCGCCAGATTGATGGCATCGGCGGCGGAAGCTCAACGACGAGCAAAAGCCGTCATCCTCACCCCGAGCACCGAACCCGGCATCGATGTCGAGTACAACATCATGACAGCTCATTCGCACAGGTTGGCATCGATCAGGCAGTGGTGGATTGGGGCAGCAACTGCGGTAACTGCTCTGCGGTCATCGCACCCTATGCACTCGACCGCGGTTGGGTCAGCGCCTCCAACGGCGAAGTCTCCGTAAGAATCCGCGCTACCAACACCGGCCAAACCCTGCATGAGCGGCTTGCCGTTCCGCAGTCGCCGGCTCACCGAACCGCGGATACTTTCATTCCCGGCGTGCCTTTCCCCGGCGAACCGGTGGAAATCGGATTCGTGGATCCCGCAGGCGGCACCACAGGCAAACTGCTGCCCAGCGGAGAAGCCCGCACCGTACTTCAGGTGCCAACGGTTGCCGGCGACCAATTCGAGAATCTCGAAGCCACCTTGGTCGACGCTGGCGCACCGGTGGTCATCATCAGCGCGCAGGACGCCGCGCTTGGCGAAGTGGATTTTTCTCTCTGGACCACCGAGTCAACCACCGAACTAGCGCGCTTGGACCGGATCCGCCGCGCCGGGGCCGTGGCCATGGGCCTGGGCCTGGGCCTGGCCGAGGACATCGTCTCTGCGCAGCGGGCGATTCCCAAACTCGCCATCGTAGCTGCCCCGGATGCCGGCTCGGAATGCGATTTCAACGTCATGATGCTTTCAATGGGTACGCCGCACCCGGCGCTGGCCATCACCGGCAGCGTGGGACTCACTCTGGCCGCCAGAACCCCAGGTTCTATCATCGCTTCGCTGCTGCGCGGCGCGACAGAGGAAAGACTGCGCCTGCAGACACCTGCCGGCGTCATCGAAACCTGGTACCGGAGCATCGGAGGTTCCGAGGTCGTGGGAACCACGCGTACTGCGCGTCTTCTCGCCGAGGCAACCTTGAGCTTCGACCCGGTCACGGACCCAGCAGACGGCCCGGCGCAGATGCACCTGACCTCCGAACTGGTGGAAATCGATGAACCGCTGGTTCCGGACTTCGAGGAGACCCACCTGCCTGACCCCGCACCGCATAAGCGGCGCACGGTGCTCGCTTTGGTGGGGGTGTTCGCAGCCCTTGGCCTTGGCACGATGCTCATTGCCGGAGGACTGCTGAACCAACCAGCAACCACCACGGACGGCGACTATGCCGGAGAAACCCTGGAACTGGTCATCCCCCTGGCGGAAGGCGGTGGCACCGACACCTGGGCACGCTTCATCGGCCAAGAACTGATCCACCAGATCCCCGGCACTCCTGGCTTCGCCCCGACCAACGAATCAGGTGGCGAAGGAATCACCGGCAGCAACCGGTTTGCGACCTCCGCCGATGAGAACGGAACCGAGCTTCTGGTCAGCACCGCCACCACGGTAGTGCCCTGGGTTTTGGGCCGCGACGTGGTGCGCTACTCCTTCGACAAGCTGGAGCCAATTACGGTCAACGGCACCGGCGGAGTGATCTACGGACGCACCGAGACAGGAATCAACGACGTGCGCGACCTGGTCGATAGAGACAAGCCACTGGTCTTCGGCGGAATCGCCGCCACCGGGTTGGATCTGACCACTCTGGTTGCCTTTGACCTGCTGGAAGCCGATATGACCTCGACCTTTGGCTTCGAGGGCCGAGGTCCGGTCAACCTGGCCTTGCAGCGCGGCGATGTCGATATTGATTACACCACTACCTCCTCCTATGCATCGGCCGTTCGCCCCATCGCCGAGGACGGCTCGGCGAAAGGGGCTGATGTCCTTCGGCCAGCTCAATGAGCAGGGTGAAATCGTCCGCGATCCCAACTTCCCGAAGGTGCCAACCGTCGTTGAAGCCTACGAGGAAATCCATGGCGAGGCGCCAGCAGGTCCGAAGCTTGAGGCCTACCGGACCCTGCTCGGCTTGACCTACACCTACCAGAAGGGGCTTTGGGCCCCGGTTGAGGTGCCGGTTCAAGCACTTGACCTGCTGGACGAGTCGGCGCATAGCTCTCCGAAAACGAAGAGTTCAATGACCGCGCCGAGGACATCCTCGGCGGCTACCCCATCGTTGCCGATGACAAGTTTGCCGAGCGCGTCAAGGAAGCTTGCACCGTCAGTGATGAGACCAAGAGCTACGTCACCAGCCTGCTCAAGGACTCCTACGGAGTAAAAATACACTAAGGAGCGAACAATGTTAGATTCTGCAATGTCCGCATTGGTTTCGCTGACGGACCCGAGCTTGCTGCTGATGCTGCTCGTTGGGGTTCTTGCCGGCTTAGTCATGGAACTTACTCATGGCCTGGGCGGCACTGCCTCCGTGGCAATCTTGCTGCCAATTACCTTCGGCATGGACCCAGCCCCCGCGCTGGCGATGCTCATCGGTGCGCTCGCGGTAGTGCGCACCTCGGATACCGTTTCCGCGGTGCTGCTCGGAGCTCCGGGATCCGCCTCGGCATCGGTCACGATGCTCGATAGTTATTCCATGGCGAAAAAGGGGCAAACCAAACGGGCGTTGAGCCTGGCGTTCCTCTCCTCCATGGCAGGCGGCATCATTGGCGCCGTCGGCCTGACCCTGGCCATCCCGTCGGCTCGTCCGATGGTCCTCTCCTTCGCCAGCCCGGAGCTGTTCATGCTCACGGTGCTCGGCGTGGCGATGGCCGCCGTGCTTTCCCGCGGAAATGTCATCAAGGGCCTGACCGCAGGTGCTCTTGGACTCATGGTCGGCATGATTGGCACCTCGCCAACCACTGCCGAAGAACGCTTCACCTTTGGTTCACTCTTCCTGGGCGACGGGCTCTCGCTGGTCGCGGTGGCGCTGGGCGTCTTCGGGCTGGCAGAAATCGCTTCGCGGGCGAAGCAGCGCCGCGGAGACACCACGCAGGTCAAGGTCGAGGGCGGCTGGGGTTCGGGCATCCGCGAATGGCTGACTCACTGGAGCCAGGTACTGCGCGGTGGACTCATCGGCATCTGGGCCGGATCTTCCGCGCGTCGGCGCCACAGCGGGCACCTGGCTGGCCTATGGACAGGCGGTAGCCACCGCAAAAGACAAGACCCCGTTCGGCAAGGGCGACCCGCGCGGCATCGTTGGCCAGGAAAGCGCCAACAACTCGGTGGAAGTCGGCGACCTGATTCCAACCTTCTTGTTCGGAATCCCGGGTGGCGTTCCCTCGGCAATGCTGCTGGGCATGCTGCTGACCTACGGCATCCAGCTCGGTCCAAGCATCATCAACGAGCACTTTGATCTGATGTACCTGATCACATGGTCCTTCGCGATTGCTTCGGTACTCGGCGCGCTGTTGTGCTTCTTGACCGTACGCCCGCTGTCCTCGCTGACCAAGGTAGCGTTCGCCATCTTGGCCGCCGGTCTGGTAGTCATCATACTGATTGGCTCCTTCCAGGAGAGCGGCTAGATCGGCGACCTGTGGATCATGCTGCTGCTCGGTGTTGCTGGCTGGTTGTTGAAGTCAACAGGCTTTCCGCGGGCACCCTTCCTCAGCGGCTTTGTGCTTGCCATCCCGCTGGAGCGCTACTACTTCCTGACCGATAGCCACTACGAAGGCTTCGACTGGATGCTGCGTCCTGGCACCATGGTGTTCATTGCAATCCTTGTCCTTCCAATTCTCTGGAATGTCTTCAAGTGGTTCCGTGCTCGTCGCAAGCTCAGCGCGGATGACGACCAGCTGGTAGATGCTGCTCCAGATGCCGAAGCCCCATTGAAGAACTCGATCTGGTCGCTGGTGACCTCCGCTGTCCTACTGGTGATTTTCTTCGCTTCGCTGGTGCTCTCGGCAAGCTACTCCCCCGATGCGCGGCTCGTTCCGCAACTCATCGGCTGGCTCGGAGTCATCGTGGCCCTGGTCCTGGTGCTTCAAGAGCTGCGTTCACGCAAGCGCGTGCTCGCTTCAAGGCAGCAGGTTTCAGTGGATGCTTCGCTTTACGCCACGGCTCCAAGTGAAGCCGCCGTGCACTCCACGGGAGCAACAGCGCTTCTTTCATCGGGTTCCGCCGCGGTGAGCGAATCGGTTGTCACCACTGGCCGGCATTCGAGCGGTTCGATTCAGCCGCATCAATCGGCAAATTTGGCTGGGGCGCCCGGTGGACGCAGGATGCCTCGTTCGCCTTCCGCACATTCGCTTGGATGGGAGGATTCCTCCTGCTCGCCGGATTCATTGGATACCTCGCGGCAATTTCAATCTTCATCCCTGCGTTCTTGCTTGCGGTTGCCAGAGCGAAATTGAAGACAACGATTATCTACACCCTGGTGTTCTTCGTCCTCATGCTGGCCCTACCTTCCCTGCTGCCGATTGATCTTCCACAGGGGCTGTTGACTTCATGGCTGTAGCACCACGTTTTCGAAAAGGAGATACACATGGCAATCTTGGCTTGTTATAGCAACACGGACTCGGGCCGTGCGGCAATCCGGCGCGGTTTAGCCGAGGCCCATAAGTCCCACGACTCCCTGCTCGTGGCCAACCTCGAAAAGGAGCCAGTCACCGAGGAGCAACTGGGAATCGACGTGAACACGCTCATGGATTTCGGTGTGCCGGTGCGCATCCTGGCGCACCCTGCAGCGGTTCACGACGCGGCCGACGCCGTGCTTCAAGCCGAACAGGAAACGAAGTTTCGATGATCGTCTTGTGCTGCGTAAACGCTCACGAGTGGGCAAACTACTGATGGGAAGCATCGCTCAGCGCATCTTGATTGAGGCTGACTGTCCAGTGCTGGCGGTCAAAAGCTAAATGGCGCGGAACATCTAGTTCTGCATAATGGGGGCTTCGAGGGATGACAGATCAACTCTCGAAGCCCCCTATTATCAATTTCCGTTAATTCAACTGCGTCTCCGTTGAGTCATGTCAATGCCACCGGGAACCTTGATGCCTTGCGTCAGATGAAAACCTCCGGGAAATAGATCCTCATCGTGCTGCCTTCCTCGTCGCCGGATGGAGCACCGCATGCTGGTGAGGAGTCGCAGGCTTATCGTGGGCCTTGATGACCTTTGCTACTTTACGAGTCTTGTGCAGCAGCTTCTGCTGCGGGAGAAGATGGTTCGTGCAGATCCGGTCCAGCTCCCAAAATGATCCAGCTGATCCTGCTCTTCGACACTGTCGTACCGCTGATATCCCATCAGTTGACGCACCTTGGCCAATTCTTCTGCTCATTTCTTCTGACGCCACATTCGGCTGATTCATCGATATGCAAGTTAACTTCTCACGCAACCACAGCAACGAGTCGTAGCCCATATCGTGAATCCGAAAATCCGGGTTCCCGCCACGGGCCTGTCACTGACTCTGACACCGACCGGAGGCGTCTGAACAGTAATTACTTGCTGGACTGTTTCCGAGTGAAAGCCGAAATTCCGGTAATATCTCGTCCAACAATGAGTGCCTGCATCGAATCGGTGCCCTCATAGGTAGACACCACTTCCATATCAGTCAGATGCCGTGCCACATGATTTTCCAAGAGCAAACCGTTGCCTGCCATCATGTCACGGGCTTCACGGCACATCATCAGCGCCTTGCGTGAGGTGGTCATCTTGATCATTGAAGCCATTGCTGCGGTTAGATCGTCGCGTTCCTGCAGTTGCGCCATGCGAGTACACATCAACTGCATGCTCGTTAGCTCCGAGAGCATGGTGGAGAGTTTCTCCTGAACCAGCTGATAGCTGGCAATTGGCGCACCGAACTGCTCACGCTGCAGGGCATAACGTGTTGCCATTTCAAAGGCCGCCATGCCGTGCCCTACTGCTTCCCACGAAGCCCCGCCTCGGGTCGCTTTTAACACGCGGTTCACTCCAGCGAAGGATTCGCAGTGCTCCAGCTGGTTCTCGGCAGGTACGCGGAGATTTTCAATGAGAATATCGGCTTGCAAGATAGCTCGTTTGGCCATCTTTCCGGCTATGGGAGTGGGGCGGTAACCGTCAGGGTAGTGGCCGTTTTCTCTTCGTTCCACGATGAATGCCTTGACGTTTCCATCTGCTTCGTCGCGCGCGTAAAGCACTATCACGTCGGCTTCATGCCCGTTGCCGATCCAGCGTTTGTGGCCGTTGAGAACCCAAACAGCTCCCTCTCGACGGGCCGATGTTTCCAGTGAGACTGAATCTGAGCCGTGGTTTGGTTCGGTAAGTGCGAAAGCCCCAGTTTTTTCTAGGCGCGCCATCGCTGGCAGCCACCTTTGGCGTTGCTCTTCATTACCGAGCATGTAGATGGATCCCATGCACAGGTTGGAGTGCACCCCCAAGAATGTATTGACTGATCCATCAATACGTCCCATTTCACGAGCGACAATTCCCGCAGCGTGACGGGTGAATCCGGGGCAGCCATAGCCTTGAATGAAGGTGCCAACGATTCCAAGATCACGCAACCCAGGTATGAGTTCATGGGGGAATTCTGCTCGTTCCCAATACTCATTGATGACCGGTTCGATGCGCTGCAATCCGAAAGAACGCACACGATCTCTGAGTGCTAGATCATTATCACTGAGCTCTGCATCCAGTAAAAGGTAATCCGGGTAATCAAGAAAATCTGTCATGAATCGTCGTTTCTGTCGGGAAGAGTTCGCCTACGGTTGAGTGCGTCAGGCTAGGGAATATGCGCAATGCTCTGGGAGCGTTGAACGAAGGTATTTAACCGCGTAGTGCGTTTTCTGCCTCAAACTTTTTGGTGAGCAATAGCAACCGTTCGCGTTCTCTGGCGGGATCCAGCAGCAGACCGCCGATGACACCAAAGATGCAAATCAAGATGCCCACTACGAAGAAGCCGTTGGCATACCCCTCTGTTGGGGTGGCGGCAAGTTCAACAATAATTCCCAGCCCTAGGGGCGCGATCATTCCAGCCAGGCTATACACGGCAATGATGCAACCGAAGAAAGCTGTGCGTTGACGCGCTGGCAAGAAATCCGATGCTCCAGCAAACCCGACGGTAAATGCCACCGAGTTGATCGAGAAAGCGGCCACTACCATCACCAGCTGGAGCGGTCCGGGGGGAAGCTCGGCAAAGAGCATCATGCATACTCCGGAGAACAGCAAGAAGCCTGCGGTCAAATAGGACCTTGCCACCCGGGAAGAATAGCCTTTCTTCAACAGACGTCCAGAAATTACACCCGCCGAGATGAGGATGATAATCGCCACCGCATAAGGAATCGGGACAAGCAAGCCCACCGTTTCACTGCTGTATCCAAGTCCCTCGTGGAGGAACGAGGGAAGCCAGGTTACCTTCAACGAACTAATGAGATAACCGGAGAAAGACAAGGCGGCCAGCCCCCAGAAGCTGCGGGACATCAGCAGGCGACTGAATGGAACGTTGATATCGGCGTTGCTGTCATAAACGTCTTGTTTTGCGTGCGCCGTGGTTTTTGGCTTGAAGAACGGCAGTTTGTCGGCATGAGCCATCCAAACAATGAGCCAAAGAATGCTGATAGCCGACAAGAGGATGAATGAGGCGTGCCAGTCCCAAGTCAAAATAACCCAGGTAAGCGCCGGGGCGGCAAGCAAGGGGCCAACGGATGAACCGGAGTTAACGATAGCGCCGGCAAGAGCACGCTTCTCCGGCGGAAAACGTTCATGCAAGATCGACTGGACCAAGGCGTGCGCCGGGCTTTCGAAGAATCCCAAAAGGATACGGCTTGTCAGCAGAACACCAAAAGTCGTCGGTACCGTAATCGGAAGCATGCTCATGATCCAGGTGAGCATCAAGATACCCGCGGCCCAGTTGTAAGAAATTCGTTTAAGTATTGCCGTTAGTACCACCGCGCCAACGGCGAAGAGCCAAAAGAATGCGCTGGACAGCATGCCATACTGTGCCGCGTTCAAATTCATGCTCTCGCGAATCTGTTCGCTGGCAAGTCCCACGGCAGCTTTATCTGCGAAGTTCATGGTGAAGAAGATCAGCAGCAGCACTACCAGACCCCAGTTCTTGCTGTTTGTGGGCGTCTTGGCCACTTTCGTGTTACCGGTTAGCATCGCAGGTACTGACAAGGGATACACCTCTTCACTGTTCTCGGTTCATCGTCGCTTCGTAAGTTGCACGTCTTCTTAAAGGTCCTGACGGTAACGCGAAAATTCAGATCAATACCGAGAACAAAATGAGCCAGATCATGTAACGCACACCACATTAGCAACGAGGGCGCCCGCAGCGAATCGCCCCAGTCCCTCCAATCGCAGCTAAGAACATGCCCAAAGATGCGAGCCTTGACACGTTGGGTTTATTAGATTATACGTTCCCCGGCAAATCATGGGACCCAGCGATTTCGCTTGTTAACTAGCGGTAATCCATTGCTGATTCATGATTTGCGGAGACCTTGCACTTCCAACGATGTTCTTATTTCAAGAACTCACATCGATTGCGACAGTTGAAGTACCGATCACGGTGATACGTCGGCATTAGCGACGCAAACTTCTAAAGTCAGGCCGGCGGCGCTCCCTCACCGCTGCAACCCCCTCCGATGACTCGGTATCCACCAAGCTTGCGACCATCGCTTGGGCCTCGGCTTCCAGCTGCTGTTCAAAGCTGTTCGCGATAGCGCTACGACACAACTCCAGAATCCTCGCGGTCGCTCGCTGGGGACCGAGAGCCAGCTGTTCTCCCAGTGCCACAGCGGCCCGCTTAGCATCCCCCGGTTCGGTAAGTACGTTCACCACTCCCAGCCCATACAGGCGTTTTGCCTCGATGCGTTGCCCCAGCAGACATAGTTCGGTGAACAACTGACGTGGCAGGCACCGGGCGAGAGAAGCTGTCAGGCCACCATCTGGACTCAGCCCCGCCTTGATATAGGCGGCACTGAAAAAAGCGGTGTTGCTCGATACCAGTAGATCACCGGCGAGCGCTAAGGACATTCCCGCGCCGGCGGCGCCACCTTCAACCGCCATGATCACGGGTTTGGGGCATGACTTAATCTCGCGAATCAGCTCATGCAGCAATTCAAGCCGGGCCCTTCGAACCATCGCGGTGGCCTGGCCGATCAGCTCCAGCTGTTTCAAGTTACCGCCGGAAGAAAAGAACCCGCCAGCGCCGGTCAGCACAATGGCACCAATGCTGTTGTTGGCTCCGGCAGCCTTGATGCTTAGGGTAGCCTGGCGAAAAAATTCTGGTCCCACTGAATTGCGGGTGGCGATCGAGTTAATGCTCAAGACAAGCACGTCGCCTATGGTTTCGGTCAGTAACACGTCGTGTTCGGTTGGGTTATTCACCAGGGGCTCCTCAGCATGATGGCGTTTTCCTTGGCAAGAAGGAACTTTGCGCACCAATCTATCGCTCGGCTCCCGCGCAGTGATCCACCCAAGGCGTAGGGTATTCCCCCTAGTTCGTTCCACAGCCCCGCTAAGGGTACTCATTGGCCAGTTTTGACGATAGCGTCCTGAATGTGAGCGTCCTATATTTAGTCCGTCACGGACAAGCATCCTTCGGTTCCCAGAACTATGACCTGCTTTCTGAGCGCGGTCACCAGCAGTCACAAGCACTGGGCGATCAGCTGCGCGCTCTGAATATCAGCCCCTCGCGGGTTCTGACCGGGAATATGGTTCGCCAACAGCAAACCCTGCAGGAGATTATCGGTGCTGCCGGGTGGGATCTGCCGGTGACTACCGATACCGGGTGGGATGAATTCAGTGCTACCAACGTCATTGAGGCGTACCCCGAGCAGGATCCAAAAGCTAAGACCGACAGCCGGGCTTTCCAGCGGATCCTCGAAAAGTCTTCAACACGCTGGGCTTCGAGAGCACACGATGAAGACTATGCGGAAACGTTCACGGATTTCACCACACGTGTTGGGACCGCTTTATCCACTGCCCTGACGGGTTTAGGATCCGGGCAGAGCGCCGTCGTTGTCTCCAGCTCCGGGGCGATCGCGTGGACCGCGGCGCAACTTATCAACGGCGGCTTTGACCAGTGGCTCGCTTTGAACCGCGTCACAGTCAATTCGGGAGTCAGCAAGATCGTTTCAGGTTCGTCCGGAACCACCTTGGTCAGTTTCAACGATCACGGGCATCTACCGAGCACTTGGGTTACCTACCGCTAAAAACACTTTTTACACACTAATCCTGCCGGCAGGCAGAAAGAAGGTCTGATCATGACTGATGTAGAACGCACGGCAATTATTACCGGCGCAGGACGTGGCATCGGAGCTGAAGTGGCTCGCCGGCTGGCCGCCGATGGGATGAACGTCGCTATCATCGATCTGGATGAAAAGGGCATTAAAAGCATCACCGCAGAACTCAGCACTCAGGGACACAAGGTGTTGGGCATCAAAGCGGACGTGTCTGATGAAGAATCGGTTAATACGGCGGTGGAAGAGGTTGCAGCGCAATTGGGCGCCCCCACCGTGCTGGTAAATAACGCAGGAATTATCCGAGACAATCTGCTCTTTAAAATGCAGGTCAGCGATTGGGATCTCGTCATGAATGTCCACTTACGTGGCTCATTTTTGATGTCCCGGGCAACGCAGAAATATATGGTGGAAGCCAAATGGGGTCGAATCATCAACCTCTCCAGCACTTCGGCCCTGGGAAACCGCGGCCAGGCTAATTACTCGGCGGCCAAGGCCGGCTTACAGGGTTTCACCAAGACCTTGGCATTGGAGCTTGGCCCCTTCGGTGTCACCGCCAACGCGATTGCCCCCGGATTCATTGAAACAGAGATGACGGCGGCAACCGCCGAGCGTATGGGGATGAGCTTTGAAGACTTTACCGCGGCACGCGCGGCCGAGATTCCGGTACGCCGTTCGGGGAAGCCAACGGACATTTCCAACGCCGTCTCATTTTTCGCCAATGATGAGGCTGGTTTCGTCTCCGGCCAGGTGCTCTATGTGGCCGGTGGCCCGAAGGCATGAAAATCTTTGAAAGCATCGACGAGTTCGAGCAAGCTGTCGGACAAGAACTAGGTGTGACCGATTGGCGGACCATTACCCAGGACGACATTAACTCCTTCGCTGAGGTGACTAATGACCATCAATGGATCCATACCGATCCCGCGAGGGCCGCTGCTGGTCCCTACGGTGCTACCTTGGTGCATGGCTACTTGACGTTGTCCTTAGTTTCGGGGTTCAAATTCGAAGCCTATGAGGTCAATGGGGTGGCAATGGGTGTGAATTACGGCTCAAACAAGGTCCGCTACCCAGCACCGGTGCTGGTTAATTCGCGGGTGCGCGGCCGGGTGAAGCTGTTGTCCCTGGAACGTGCCGAGCACTGGGCGCAGTCGGTAGTTCAGATCACCGTCGAACAAGAATTAGGCGGCGAAATGAAAAAGCCAGGATGTGTGGCCGAGGTAGTTTCACGTCTTTACTACCCCAGCGATAACAAATAGATCCTTGAGCGATAATCCGTGGCCCGTGGCAGCTTTCCCTGCTTCCAACGGGCCACGGCTTCGCTGACTAGGACATTTGAAGATCGCCGCGCTCATAGGCCACGATCAGTTCAACGCGCGACGGGTATCCGCTTTTGCGGTAGAGCTTGGTCAGATAAGCTTCAATGGTTTTATTGCTGTAGCTGAGTATTTCCGCCAACTGCTTATTGCTCAGCCCCTCGGCCAGCATGGTGACCAGCTGGCGTTCCACCGCGGTCAGCTTCCCACTCTCTGCGGGGCGGCTGCCGGTTCGCGCTATGAGAATTCCGTGATCTCGGGCGGCCGCTTCAACGCGTTTGAGCCATAAGGCCGCTTCCATGTTGTTGAACTTCTTCCACGCCGAGCTCAGGTTTTCCTGCACCTCACGCCCTGCCAAAGCCAGCGCGTACTGCCCTTGCGCCCCCAGGAATTCATCACCCTGTGCGTTGGCCCTGTTCACCATTATTTCTGCTGCATTAAGCTCCAGCCGGCATAGCGAACCGGACACACTTGCCAAGCCTCGGTCTCGTGGCATCTTGGTGTGCTGTGCATGTGCGGATAGTTCTTCAGCTAGTTTCCGGGCTTGGCCTTTCATGGAGCTGGCCAGATAGGCTTCGATCAGACTTGCGCTGGCCAACGAGATCACCTCATTCCAACCATGCTTCTGCGCATGCTCCAGCTGCTGTTCCAGCACTGGGATTGCTTGCTGCGTGCGTGCCATCGCCACGTCAAGTCCGGCTGCCGCACTCTGCCAGAGGGCAAACTCGCTCGTTCCCACAACGTGAGGTTTATTGCGTTCCAGCACTTCTTGTGCCCGGGCAAATTCAGCTCGGCCCAGCAAGATCTGGACTTCCACCATCCGCAGACGGGCCAGGTTGCTGCGAAGTCCAGAGAATTCCAGGTGCACCGCTTCCTGGGCAATGGTGTGCATTGCCTGGGTCCACTGGCCCTGCTGAAACAGGGCGAGACAGCGGGCCAACCCTGCCTGTCCACCAATATCTTCGAATCCCGCCAACAACGAAGGCTTCTGGGAAAGCTTCAACAAGCGGATGCTGTTCGCGGTGTCTGATGCTAGCGCGGCGTTATGGGCCGCCGATTCAAAGGCGCTGGTCCTAGCCCCACTGGGTAATTCCAGATCGTTGTGTCCCAGTTCTTCCAAAGAACTAACCGCAGTTCCAAGCTTGTCAAACGTTCCAACGCTGCATTCGGCCTGCCCCAGATAGGTGTAAGCGATCACTTGATCCGCGGGCGGGCAACTTGCAACCTGCTCCCACGCTTGGGCCATCAGCGACCGGGCTTGTTCATTCTCCCCGAGCCGGGCAAGCATTGCTGCCCGCTGGGCCAGATAGGCTGCCGGGTTCAGCACATGCGGTAACTGCTGGACAAGTAAATCATCGGCTTGTCGCAGTTGCCCCATCGAATTAAAACAATTCACCATGGTCGCCACCGTGCGGTCCAGGCTCCGCCCCGGCTGCAGGACATCTAGTGCCCGCTGCCCGGCAATGATGGCTTGGGTGGGCCGAGACCCTTTCCAGTAGGCAATGGACTGGCGGCTGAGCGCTTCACCGATCTGCTGGCTTCCCGGGGGAGTCAACGCCAGAGAACGCTCATACCAACGCGCGGCTGACAGCGGCGAGGTCCGAAGCACCTGGTCCGCGGTGCGCAAAGCGGTGCTGATCGCGGTGGCATCGCCACGAGCGGCGCCCTCTACCAGATGCCGGTCCCGTTCCAGCTGCGTCATGCGCAGCCGGGGTGCGCCCACCGAGGTGTGCTGTGCAATGGCGGCGTGGATGGTGCGCCGGATCGCCGGCCCGATCCCTTCATAGAGCAGTTCGCCAATGAGCGGGTGGCTAAATTCGTACCATCCTCCGGTGGTCTCGCTGAGCGCACCCGTTCCCACCAACGCATCAAAGGAACTGGCCACCCGGCGCGAGGAAAACCCGGTGAGCTGTGCCAGCAGCGGCAAGTAGTCCAGGTCCACGCGGCCACAGACAGCAATGTGCCGGGCGACCTCAAATTCGGTATCGGTGCTGGAAAAAACCCTGCGTAATAACGCCTCCCGACGTGAGAACATGGGAGGCGAGTCATCGACCAGGTACGCCTTGGACTGCTCAATGCGTACCGCTCCGGCACTTTGTAACGCTCGAAGTGTCTCCTGCACCAGCAATGCGTTGCCACGGGTGCGTTCGGCAAGATACCCGCACAACCGGGCTTCCGGTTGGGCTCCAAGAAGCGTGGCGGCCAGGGCCGCGAGGCTGTCGTCCGCGGCAGGGTGAAGCTCCAGCACAGTGCCTTCATGCTCGCTGACCAAATGGCCTATAGTGGCGTGCAAGGCCTGGCCGGTACTCCACGGGGAGGTATGGGAGGCGAAGACCAGCATGAGCTTGCGTCCCACAAGATGCCGTGCTGCCAGCGTCAAAGCCACCAGACTGTCTTCGTCTGAAAGGTGCGCATCGTCAATGACTAACAGCACCGGTGCCGCAAAACTCAAAGAACGCACCAAACGTGTGAAAAGCGTCAGGGGCGGACTGCGTAATTGCGTGGAAGGCACCTCGGCGGTGCTGGTCATGGCCAGGTCGTCCAGCGCAAGCTGCAGTTGTTCACTGATCACGCGGACGTCTGCGGGTAACTCTGAGTTTTCAACTGTCGCAGCGACATTGCGCAAGGTCGCATAGGCGATGTCCTGGTCGTAATCGTGAGCAGCTGCGTACATGGTTCGCCATCCGGCGTGGTCTGCGCGCGCAATCAGTGAGCGCAGCAACCGCGTTTTGCCGATGCCGCCTTCGCCGTGAATGAGAAATGTTGTTCCCGTGCCGGTCCCGACATGATCCATGGCGGCATCCAGGCATGCCCGTATTTCACCATGAATATCCATGCCAGCAGTCTATCTTCCAACCCGGACCGGCGTGCGCTGCAGGTCACATAGCTGGCAGTCCCGGCAAAGGAGACAGGGCCCGCGGTCAGCACTGCACACACCCCTAGAGCCGTATGCTCAAAAGTCTAGGAAGATCCCCATAGCGGCGCGGTACTGCGCTCTGACAAGCTGATACACAAGTGCTCGCGGAAGATTGCAAGACGAGCAAACTCAACATTTTCACTTCTTTCCCCAGCCAAAGGAATCAGTATGCGTCAAGCAGCGATTGTTTCGACAGCTCGCACCCCGATAGGAAAGGCCTATCGCGGTGCCTTCAACAACACCTCTGCACAAGAGCTGGCTGGCCACGCCATTTCTGCGGCAATTGAGCGAGCTGGCATAGCCCCGGAGACGGTGGAAGACGTAATCCTCGGGTGCGCCGTGCAGCAAGGCACCACCGGATCAAATATTGGCCGGCAGGGCGCGTTGCGCGCCGGGCTGCCTACCAGCGTACCGGGGCAGAGCATGGACCGTCAGTGCTCCTCTGGACTTATGGCAGTGGCCACCGCGGCTAAGCAAATCCTCGTTGATGGCATGCAAGTAGTCATCGGCGGCGGGGTGGAGTCCATTTCACTGGTTCAGAACGAACATCTGAACAATTACCGGCGCCAGGATCCGTGGATTGAAGAGCACCGTCCGGGGACCTACCTGCCGATGCTCCGCACTGCGGAACTCGTCGCTGAACGCTACGGGGTCAGCCGCGAACGCCAAGACCAGATGGGGGCGGCCTCCCAGCAGCGTGCGCTCCATGCGCAACAGCACGGAATATTCGCTCAAGAGATCGCTCCGATCCAGGTCACCACGCTGAAGACCGACAAGGAGACCGGTGAAGTCAGCGAGTTTGTGCAGCTGCTGAGCCATGATGAGGGAATACGTCCGGGAACGACTGAAGAATCATTAGCCGGACTTCGCACGGTGCTAAAACCCGGCGAGTTCACCGCGCAGCCCACGGTGACCGCGGGCAATGCCTCGCAACTCTCCGACGGCGCTTCGGCTCAGGTTCTGATGGACAGCGGATATGCCGCGTCATTAGGTTTAACCCCGCTGGGTTTTTACAAGGGCATGACGGTGACCGGCTGCGAACCGGATGAAATGGGTATCGGTCCGGTCGCCGCAATCCCCAAATTGCTGCGCCTGCACGGCCTGAGAATCGAAGATATCGGAATTTGGGAACTCAATGAGGCATTCGGCGCGCAGGCGGTCTATTGCAGGGACTTCCTTGGCATCGATCCGGAGAAAATGAATGTGAATGGCGGAGCCATTGCCCTGGGCCACCCCTACGGAATGACCGGTTCGCGCGCGTTGGGCAGTGCCCTTTTGGAAGGCCAACGACGTGATGAGCAGTTCGTGGTAATTTCAATGTGTGTCGGTGGCGGAATGGGCGCTGCAGGCCTCTTCGAGGTCGCGCGCTAACGGACCGCGAAAGTACTTTCACTAAACCTGGCCGGTCGGCTCATTCCCGTGTGGAGATGAACCGACCGGCTTGGCCGTTTGCCAGTTGGTTATCGGCCCCGCGCAGCACCGAAGCGTTCCTCACTGGATTTTCCGGTGAGGAACGCTTCGGTGGCAGAAATCTTTAGCTAAGGGTCAAACGCAGCGGCACCGCGCCCCACCCGCGCAAGGCGTTGTTGTGGTTGTACTCAACTTCTCCGGACAGCTCAATGCGTTCCACGCGTTCTATCAGCTTCTCCAGCAGGCAGGCTGCCTGGAGGCGCGCTGCGTGCTGGCCCACGCATTGGTGGATTCCCATGCCGAAGGCCAGGTGCCCTGACGGATCACGGCTGAGATCAAATTTGTCCGGGTTCTCCCAGCGGCGCGGATCCCGGTTCGCTGCCCCGTAGCTGAGCAGCACGCGGGTTCCCTCGGGAATCACATGGGAGCCGATGCGCACATCGGTCCCCGCCTTGCGGAACAGGTACTGCACCGGGGCAATCCAACGCAGCGACTCATCAAAGGCAACGCGGGCCAAACCCGGATTCTCCTTCAAGGCAGCCCACTGGTCGGGGTAGGTAGCTAGTGCATAGAGCAATCCGGTAATTCCATACACCGTAGTGTCCACTCCCGCACTCAGCAGGGAACGGGTCAGCAATGGAGCGAATTCGTGGGTGATATCCCCGCGGTCGGCGGCGGCCCAGATATCTGCCCCGAACCCCTCGGGCTTCAACGCATCACGCTGGCATTTATCGTTAGCCCACTGGCCTAGTTCTTCGGCCCGGCACTCGCCTTTTTTATACAACTCGTTGCGCGGTCCTCCCGCGTTGAAGATATGGTCCGCATAGGGAACCAGGTTTTCGCGCCCTTCTTCGGAAATGCCCGAGGCATCAGGGAAGAAGTTCACCGGCATCACCGAGGCAATATCATGGTAAGCGTCAAGTTCCACCTGGTCCCCGCCGGCTGCGCCTTCGAGCAGCGGAGAAATCACCGAGTCCGCACGCTCCAGGCAGGATTCCCGCAGCGCCCGCAAGGCTCTCGAGGAGAGGATCTCTTGCAGCACCTCGCGCGGGGCATCATGTTCTGGCGGATCCATCTGCAGCAGACCGCGAGCGCGCCATGGTTCGTGCATGCCTACACCGGAGCCGGAAATCATTTCCTGCCAGTTCTCCAGCGTGCTCGTGAGTTCCGCAAAGCGTCCAATGGCGTACACCCCGTATTGCGGCAGGTAGGCGACGGGCCCGGCTTCACGCAGCCGTTCCTGGAAAGGCAACGGATCTTCAAGGTTCTCAAAGGAGAACGGATCGTCCTCAAGTTTCGGAGCGCTGGTGTGGTGCGCAGGGCAATTTGAAATAGTCGACATGGTTTTCCCTTACCTTAAAGATCCAATACGAGACGGTCGGAGACCGCACGCGAAACGCAGACAAACATTCGGTCGTTTTTCGCCCGTTCGCCGTCGTTGAGCAACGAGTCCCGGTGTTCCGGAGTGCCGCGCAGCACGCCTACCTCACAGGTTCCACAGACCCCTTCCATGCACGAGGCAAGCACCGGAATGCCAGCATCCGAAAGGGCGGAGAGCACCGTCTCATCTGGCTTCACGGTGACCGTTTTCTTGGACACCTCAAGCTCAAGTTCAAATGGCTCGGTGCGCACCGGGGCTTCCAATGTTGCGGCCACGAAACGTTCAAACCGTACCGCCCAGTCCGGCCAGTTCGCAGCGGCGCCCTTGACCGCGTTGAGCAGCGGCTCCGGTCCGCAGCAGTACACCCGCCCGCCTTGCGGCATGGTTTCCAAGAAGCTCAAGTTCAGATGGCCCATTTCATCCTGCGGCCAAATGGTGACTTTGTCTGCATAGGCTTCAAGCTCTTCAAGGAAGGCCATGGAATCTCGGTTACGTCCGCCGTAATGCAAATACCAGTCGATCCCCAATTTTTCGGCTGCGGCAATCATTGCCATGATTGGCGTGATCCCAATTCCTCCGGCAATGAACTCGAACCGTTCGGCTTGGGAAAGAAGAAAATTGTTACGTGGGGTGCCAACGGTGATCAGATCCCCTTCGGCGAGCACCTCATGGATGTAGCGTGAACCTCCACGGGAATTCGGCTCATTGAGCACCGCCACTTCGTAGGCATTCGGCTCCCAGCGATCCCCGCACAGCGAGTAGTGCCGGGAGAGCGATTCCCCCTCGGATACCGGCAGCACCAACTCAATGTGGGCGCCAGGGCCCCAGTCCGGAACACGCGCCCCGTGAGGATCTTCGAGACGCAAGCGAACCACGCCCTCGGCGAGCAATTCCTTGCGGGCCACGCGTAGCGACCGAACGCCAGGGCGGCTTCGATTGGGCTGGGCGGCCGCAGATTCATCGGTCTGGTTCGAGGCAACATTAGTAGGCATGAGTAGAGCTTGCTCCTTTTGAATAGCTGTAAGCAACATCACACGACCTATCGTCGCGATAGATCACTCTTGCACCCCTTCGGGAACCAGGTATCGCGCCGCTCATTTGAGGTCATGCACGGAGTCCTGAAAGTGCGGGGCGTGCGAAAGATCCTCCGCCAGCTTGCTGGCGGAGGATCTTTCAGCCGAAAAGAGCTTAGCTCACCGGCTGCACACTGCGTTGCGTCAAAGCTTCGCGACGTGCCCGCTGGGCCTTGAGCTCATTTCGAGCCAAGGCGTTCTTGTGCACCTCATCAGGCCCGTCGGCGAAGCGCAGGGTACGCACGTATGCCGCGGATTCGGCAAGGATGAAGTCCTGGGACAGCCCGCCGGCCCCATGGACCTGGATCGCCTTATCGATGATCCACTCCACTGCTGCTGGTGTGGCGATCTTGATCGCCTGGATTTCGGTATGAGCACCCTTATTTCCCACGGTGTCCATCAACCATGCGGTCTTGAGCACCATCAGACGCAGCTGTTCAATGCGGACCCGGGACTCGGCAATCCAGTCACGGATCACCCCCTGTTCGCTGAGCTGCTTGCCGAAGGCGACTCGAACATCGGCCCGCTCGCACATCATGTCGATGGCACGTTCGGCCATGCCGATGGCCCGCATGCAGTGGTGTATACGGCCAGGGCCCAGACGGGCCTGGGCGATCGCGAACCCTTCGCCCTCGCCGCCGATGAGGTTGCCCACCGGAACTCGGACGTTGTCGAACAGCACCTCCGCGTGCCCACCTGAGTGGTTATCGCTGTAGCCCAGAACTTCCATGGCACGCACCACGGTCACCCCAGGGGTGTCGCGCGGAACCAGGATCTGGCTCTGCTGGCGGTGGCGGTGAGCGGACGGATCGGTTTTGCCCATGACGATGAACAACTTGCAATTGGGGTTCATCGCACCAGAAATAAACCACTTGCGCCCGTTGATAACGTAGTCATCACCGTCGCGTTCAATTCGCGTCTCCACGTTCGTGGCATCCGAAGAGGCCACATCCGGTTCGGTCATCGCAAAAGCCGAACGGATTTCGCCTTCCAGCAGGGGTCCAAGCCACTGATTCTTCTGCTGTTCGGTGCCGAACATTGAAAGCAGTTCCATATTTCCGGTATCCGGAGCGGAACAGTTCAACGCCGCAGGCGCCAAGAACTTGCTGCGACCTGTAATTTCGGCCAATGGCGCATACTGCAAGTTAGTAAGCCCTGCTCCCTCTTCTCCCGGCAGGAAGAGGTTCCACAGGCCGCGGCGTCTGGCTTCGGCCTGCAGCCGCTTCATCGTGGGAGAATCCGTGAACGCGTGGGTATTTTCCATGCCCGCTAGCTCTTCGGCGTACCCAAGTTCTGCGGGGTACACGTGGGATTCCATAAAATCGGTGAGCTCCACCATCAGCGCTTCAGTGCGCTGGTCATGTGCGAATTCCATTACTTGTACTCCTTCAATGATTCAAGGCCAAGCTCCAGTAGCAGTGGCACGGTGTTTCCACTATCTTCAAATCCTTCGCCGACCATTTGCCCATTCAGGTACCGGTAGCGCACGCCTTCGGCGATGCCTGCCAATTTGAAGCAGGCCAGCCCCAGATGGAAGCCGAACCCGTCCAGTGACCGGCCGCTCTCCCGTTCGTAGATGGACATGATCTCTTCTTCCGAAGGGTATCCATCGGCCAAGGTGACATCCTTTTTGTCCGGATCGGCAGAATCCCAGGTTGAGATGATGCGTGCCCGGCGCTGGTAAGTGAGCATCAAGGCCAGATCCAGCAATGGGTCCCCCAAGGTAGCCATTTCCCAGTCAATGACCGCCGCCGGCAGATCATCGGGCCCCATCAACACGTTGTCCAGGCGGAAATCACCATGCACAATGCCTGTTGCTGATACGGCGGGAACCAGCTGCACCAGTTTGCTGTACAGCTCCTCGGCTCCGGGAAGCTCCCGGGTGAAGGAAGCATCCAGCTGCTTCTTCCACCTGCTAACCTGGCGGGAAAGGAACCCTTCGGGCCGGCCGAAGTTTTCCAGTCCCACCGCGCCAGGGTCGACACGGTGCAGCTTCGCCAAGGTGCGAATCAGTTCGGTACCGATATCCGCGGTGCGTTGAGCACCCAGCGTGCTGACCTCTGCTGCATAGCGATAAGGCACGCCGGCCACGCGTTCCATCACGTAGAAATCTGAACCCACCACGTCTTTGTCACAGCAGTAGGCGATCATCCTGGCCACCGGGACGTCCGTGGACTCCAGGGCAGTCGCGATCGTATATTCGCGGCGCATATCATGGGCGGTAGCCATGATTTCGCCCAGCGGCGGACGGCGGATAATCCAGTTATTCACGCCATCGCTGAGGTCATAGGTCAGATTTGACCGTCCGCCTTGGATCAACGAGGCACTGAGCGAGCCCGTGACCAAGCCCGGACACTCGGTATCCAGCCAGCGGCGCAGTTTCTCCAGATCCAGTCCGGTCGGTGAGAGAATGGTTGTTGAATTTTCACCCATCACGTTCACGCCCTCGCAAATTCGGGAACGAGCGTCTCATAGCTGATCTGCCCCTTCTTGATGCTTCCGAAACTCTGCGCAACCGCCGCCATCTGGGCCACGGTCTCCTTCTTGGCCTTGAATAGCTCCTGGAGGTTCGGGGCAATGGACTGGGCGTAGTGCTCAATATAATCGCGGGCGATATCCGGGGCTGAGTTCGCCAGCGAACTCTTATTCAGCAGTGCCGCTGCCTCATCTGGTTTGTTCAGGATCCACTGATGGGCATCCCACTGGCATTCCAGCCACTGTTTGACCAGATCCGGCTGCTGCTGCGCCATCTCTTCGCGCACCGCAACCGCCAGTACGGCTTGTTCACGCAACTTCGCTGGGACGTCTTGTTCGGCGAAGTCCAGCAGCACCGAACCTCCTGATTCCTTGGCAACATAGCGCGTGGAGGTCCACTGCACCGTCACATAGGCGTCCACGCGCTTCTGCTTCAGATTCGGGATGGCGTTTGCCGTGGTTCCCACCGCCAGTGCGGTGACGTCCGAGTACTTCATACCGGCTAGTTCCAACGCAAGTTTCAGTTGCAGGTCGCTGCCGGAACCAACACTCGTCACCCCGACCTTCTTGCCTTTCAGCGAGGCCATTTTTTCCTCGAAGCTCGCCGAAGCCGGCGGAGCCGAGAATCCTTCGCCGGTGACAATTCCATAGGAGGTCTCGGGGGTGCGGAAACCGATGAGTACCGGTCGTTTACCTTCGGAGCTATTGGCATGCGTTGCCATCAGCAGGCCGGTATCGGATGCCAATCCGTCAATGGCCCCTGCCACCAGCAGCTGGTAGGACTGCACACCACTTTGCGGGGTCAGATGCTTTGGAACATCAAGTCCGTGGTTGGCATAATCCTTGTTGGCCAGGTTCGCCGTGTCGATGAAGAATGAGTCACCGGGGAACGCTGCCACACCAAACTTTGTCAGGTCACCAGCTGCGGACCCACCGCACGCGGTCAGCAATGACGCCGAGCCCACAGCGGCAGCTCCAAGCCCGACAAATTTCAATAACGAGCGGCGAGATGCCGCGCCGTTGAGCATCTGCAGCCCGCCTGCAGCGGGCCTTGGGTTTCCTGAGTCAAACATTTCTACTCCTGTAATGTGATGCCTGCGGTGAATACGTGCATTGAGCTTTAAGCGGACTCCATGACTACTCGGCCCACTGTCTGTCCATCAGCCAGCCGTTGCAAGGCCTGGGGAACTCCGTCCAGGGTGAATCGTTCAGAAACGAATGGGCTGATCAGACCCGCATCCGCCAACTTGAGCAATTCGGCATGGCATTGATCCACCAGCTCTGGTTTACGGTCGTTATACAGGCCCCAGTGGATCCCCATAATCGAGTAATTCTTCACCAGTGCATGGTTGAGTTTTGCGCCCTGGATTTCGCCGCCGGCAAATCCGACCACGATAATCCGTCCTTCGAAGGCAATGCATTTGGTGGACCGCTCATAGGTTTCTCCGCCTACCGGGTCATAAATGACGTCCGCGCCGCGGCCGCCGGTGGCTTCCTTCACGATCTGCACAAAGTCTTCGCTCCGGCGGTCGATCACCAGATCGGCACCGAGCTTTCGCGCATATTCTGCCTTGGCTTGGCCGCCGACCACACCGATGACCCTGGCACCGGCGGCTTTGCCTAATTGGATGGCGGCGGAGCCCACGCCGCCGGCAGCTGCATGGACCAGCAGGGTCTCTCCCGGTGCGATGCGTGCCAGCCGGTGCAGGGCAAACCATCCGGTCTGGTAGCCGATAAAGAGGCAGGAGGCTTGGGCGTTGTCCAAGGAGGAAGGAGCCTGATGCACCTTGGACTGATCCATCAGCGCATACTGGGCAAACCCTCCATAGGGCAAGGTAGTCAAGCCCAGGACCCGATCACCCACCGCGGCGCGAGTCACCTCGGGGCCGATGGCCACCACCTCGGCACAGACCTCCCGCCCAGGGGTAAAGGGTAGCTCTGGCTTCACCTGGTAAATGCCGCGGCACATGAGGACGTCGGGAAAATTTGCGGCCGAGGCAAGAACACGGACCGCGATTTGGCCGACACCGGGTGTTGGCGCGTCGACATCACGCAGTTCAAGGACCGATGCGGGTTCGCCCAGCTCGGTGACCGACCAGGCTTTCAGCGTGCTTGGAAGAGCCATGGCTTACTCCTCCTCGAAGTCGAGCAGTGGTTGCCCACTAGCCACCACATCACCTTCGACCACATGGACACGCAGCACGGTACCGGCTTCCTCTGCCATCACCGGAATCTCCATCTTCATGGCTTCAAGGATCAAGAACACCTGGTCCTCTTCGACATGCTCCCCTTCTTTGACCAAAATCTTCCAGACGTTTGCTCCCATGTCTGAATTGATTGTCTCTGCCATGATCAGGCGCTCCTCTGTGCGAGTTTTTCGAGTTTTGCTTGGGCTTTGAGACGCTGCTGGATTGTTTCAACCAGCCCGGTATCGTAATTCCCGGCAATGAATTCTTCGGTATCCAAGATGGATTTCAGGAAGGGCTGGTTAGTCACCAATCCTTGGATGGAAAAATCATCCAGGGCTTGCCGGACACGTTCCAGGGCTTCCTCACGGTTCTCGCCCCATGCACAGACCTTGGCTAGCAGTGAGTCGAAGTGCTGGGTGACCTCGGTGTCTGCCTGATATCCGGAATCCACGCGGATGCCCGGACCCGTTGGCTCGTTCCATCCATCGATGGGGCCGGGGCGTGGGAAGAATTTTTTCGGGTCTTCCGCGCAGATCCGCAATTCAAATGCGTGGCCTTGCTGCTGCGGGGCAAAGCCGCTGGTAGTGCGGCCCGTTGCGGCAATGCTCAGCTGCTGCTCGATCAGATCAACACCGTGGGTCATCTCGGTGATCGGGTGCTCCACTTGAATACGGGTGTTCATTTCAAGGAACACAAAATCACCGCTGACGGTGTCCAGCAGGAATTCCACGGTTCCCGCGTTACGGTAGCCCACCGATCCGGCCGCCGCGATCGCGGCTTCACGCAGCTGTTCGCGAACCGCTGGGTTCAGGTGCGGTGCCGGCGATTCCTCAATCAATTTCTGGTGCCGGCGCTGCGTGGAGCAGTCACGTTCACCGAAAGCGATGATGGTGCCGTCGTCCAGGCCGAGGACCTGAATTTCCACGTGGCGGGCCGAGGCGACAAAGCGTTCAACAAAAACACGGTCCGAGCCGAAGCTGCGGCCGGCCATCGATTTCGTGTTTTCGAAGGCCGCCCGCAGCTCCTCCGAGGTGTGGGCTACGGCCATGCCGATTCCGCCACCCCCGGCGGAGGCCTTGACCATGACCGGGTAGCCGACACGTTCGGCTTCAGCCACTGCCTCGTCACCGGTTTCCAAGGCTGCCCCGGCATCCCCGCTGATCGGCACTCCGGCCTTGTCCACCGCACGGCGGGATTCAACCTTGTCACCCATCACCTCGATGATTTCGGCTGAGGGCCCGACCCAGGTCAGGCCGGCTTCGGCCACGGCCCGGGCGAATCCTGCGTTTTCGGCTAAGAACCCGTAACCCGGGTGCACCGAGGCCGCGCCCGTTGCCTGGGCGATCTTCACGATCTGCTCAGCATCCAGGTACGCCTGTACCGGAATCTCACCGGTCAGCTCGACCGCTTCGCTGGCTTCGGCCACGTAGGGAAGGAATGCGTCAACCTTGTGGTAAACGGCGATGGTGCGGACGCCAAGCTGGTTGGCGGTGCGGATGATGCGCCGGGCGATTTCGCCGCGATTGGCAATCAGCAAACTTTCGGGAAAAGCACTCATGGTTCTGCTCCTTAGAAACTCGTTGGCCAGGTGCGCAACAGGTGCTCTCCAACACCGTTGCTCCGGGCGCGGTAATGGTCGTTCAGCGCGCCGAGGATGTAGTCGCGGGTCTCGGCAGGATCGATGACCTGCTCGAATCCGAAGACCTGGGCGGTATCATAGGCAGTGGTGCCCTTGTTCATTTCCGTCAGGCGCAGCTCGTAGAGTTCGGGATCGCTTTCCTTGTCGATGCCGTGAACCACCGAAACGGCGGAGGTCGGATCCATGAAGCTGACCTCCGAAGACCACCAGCCTGCGGTGGAATCTGCGGTGCCGCCGCCACCCATGTTGATCAGCGCCTGGCCGTAATTCTTGCGCATGGTCACCGCGATCTTCGGAACTGTCACCAGTGACAGGGCATTCATCCAATTAATGATCTTGCCCGCGACCTTGCTGCGTTCGGCTTCCAAACCGATGAGGAACCCTGGCTGATCCACCAGATGGATGATCGGGATGTTGTACGAATCGCACATCACCAAAAAGCTCGTGGCCTTGTCGCAGGCCGCCCCGTCCAGCGCGCCGCCCTTGAACTGCGGGTTGTTCGCGATGATGCCCACCGATTGCCCGCCGATGCGGGCCAAGGTGGTCACCAGGGATTTGCCGTAGCGGGCCTTGATCGGGAACATCGAGCCGGTATCAACGACCAGTTCGATGACCTTGCGCACATCATAGGTTTTGGTGCGTTCTTCGGGGACGATGCCGCGGATCTCATCTGCGCGGTCCCCCGAACCGGAGGGGACCGGCGCCAACGGTGCGGTTTCCCCATTATGCGAGGGCAGGTAGGACAGGAAGCGGCGGATCAGCTCGACGGCTTCTTCATCGCTGGAGGCCACCGCGTCGGCAAATCCGGTGACTTCCGAGTGCATTTTCCAGCCACCGAGCTCTTGCGGGTCAACCTCTTGCCCGGTAGCGCGCGCAACCAGGTTGGGGCTGGAGACCGCGAGCACCGCCCCCTTGCGGAAGACCGCGAAGTCCGAGGCCATGGTGTGCCAGGCGGCCGAACCAAAGCAGTAGCCGAAGGCGGCCGATACCCACGGGCTTTCACGCTGGCGCAGGAAACGGGTCTTCCCGTTGGCACTGCCCATGCCGGAGCCGCCCATCGCATCAGGCATGCGCACCCCGGTGGATTCGGACAGGTAAATCAACGGCTGACCGGTTTTGACTACCAATTCCTTAAAATGGGACATCTTCTTGTTGCTGGTGGGCGACGATGATGACCCCTTGACGGTGAAGTCATAGGCTATGACGCTGGCGCGGCGGTTATCGATCTGTCCGCTGCCGGTGATCTTTCCATCGGCGGGCGTCTTGTCCCGGTCACCGGGGACCGAGGAGGCGACAAACAACCCCGATTCACGGAAGGTGCCCGGGTCCAGGAGCAAGGCGATGCGTTCGCGGGCGTTGAGTTCGCCCTTGGCCCGCCGGGCTTCGAGCTTCCTGCTTCCGCCCATGGCCAAGGCGGCCAGCCGGCGGTTTTCATGCTCCTGCTCGCGAGTGAGATTTTCATCCTCGGGCTTGGTTGCTTGCTGTGTCATGTTTTTGATCCTTCGTGGTGCTTCGCGGGGCCGAAGGCTTCTATCGGCTTTGTTCAAGTACTGCTCGCGCAGCAAGGGCTGCGTCTTCAAAGGTGGGGAAAACCGGGATGCCGGCGGTGCGGGCACGGTGCGCATAGCCGTCGATGAGCTCTTCGGTTTGCGCGCTGCCGTCGCTTTTGAGCACCAGCAGCTGGTGGGTTTGCCCCTTCGCTGCATCGCGGGCGGTGGCCATGGACTCGATGATGTTTCCGCTCACGTCCCCATGGGTGGCCCCGAGGTTGCGTTGGATAATTCCCACGTTCAGGTGGGTTATCAGTAGCGACGGATTGCTCCCGGCCAGGACCGCACCGAGGATGCCGGCGGCGACCCGGCCATTTTTGACTGCCAGTGTTCCGGCCGGCACGTCGATCGGGTTGTGGAAGCCATTGCCCGGCGGCAAATCCATGGATTCAAGCTGGTCAATGACTTCTTCTGGAAGCGCGGAGGTGCGCACCCCTTGGCGGTCCAGTGCGTCTGCTCCCAGCACCGAGGCCCCGCCGCCGTTACCGAACAGCACGGCCTCGGAACCGGTGAGCTTGACCGACATGTCCAAGGTGGATAGCGCATGCAAGGCGGTGGAGAAATCGGTGAGCGAATCCACCAGGGTGATTCCCCCCTGGCGGGCGATAGCCGGCCAGAGCCGGTGGTTGCCCGAGAGCGCACCGGTGTGGCTGGTGGCGGCCCGCGAACCTTCGGCGGTGCGTCCGCCGGCCAGCAGTACCACCGGCTTGCGGTGCGTGGCGGCGTTGAGCACCTCCATCACCTCGCGGGCCACTGCAATCGATTCGAGGTAGAGGCCGATCACCTGAACCTGATCATTCTCAAGGTGGGAGGCGACTAGTTCTGCGGCGTTGACGTCGGCGCTGTTGCCGATGCTGACCACCGAATGGAAATCGATGCCGCGCATCGCCCCGACCCGCAAGATGTCAACGCTCAACCCACCCGACTGGGAGACCACCGCGGTGCTCCCGGGGGTGAGCGGCGCCTCGGGAAGAAATGAGAGACGACCGGCGGAAGCGTGGGTGCCCAGGCAATTCGGTCCGATCAGGCGGATTCCCGCCGCGCGCACGGTGTCCACCAGCTCGGCTTCCAACACCTTGCCCTCGTCGACCTCGCCAAAACCTGAAGAGATTACCTGGGCGAAACGCACCTTGCCTGCCCCGGCGGCCAAGGCCTGGGCAACCCGTGTTCCGGGCATCGCCACGTAGGCATAGTCGACCGGTTCGGCGAGCTCGGCCAAGGAGGCGATTGCGGGCAGCCCCTCGATGGTGTCCGCGCCGGGGTTGACCGGGATGATGGTGCCAGTGAACCCGTTGGCCGTCATATTGCGGATGAACCGGTTTGCCATATTGGGGCGCTTGCCGCTGGCCCCGACGACGGCGACGCGCCGGGGGGCGAACAGCGCGGAAAAATCGGTGGCGGCCCCGGCCTGCACCGTGCCGGAGAACGCCGGGGCCTGCTCGGCCTCCCCCACCACAAACCTGGCGTCGACGGCAACCGCTCGGTTCTCCGAGACGATGACCGGGTTCAGGTCGATCTCGCGTACCTCGGCGGGCAGCGTGGCCAGCAACCCGGTGGGCCCGGACAACCGCGAAATAAGTTCAACCAAGGCGTTGACATCTGCCTTGACGCCACCACGGGCGCCGTTGAGGATTTTCATCCCGCGCAGTTCACTGAGCATGCCGTGGATTTGGGATTCGCTCAGCGGGGCCAGGCCAAAGGCGACATCTTCGAAGACCTCAACCATCACGCCGCCCAAGCCGACCATCACGCTCCAGCCCAAACCTGGAACACGAACCGCGCCGACGATTATTTCGTGGCCGGCGGGAATCATCTCTTCGACGAGCAGCCCGGCAAGCTCGTGGCCGTGAGCCGCGAGCGACTGGCTCATGGCGGCGCCGACCGCATCGATTTCACTGTGCACTACTCCCACGCGGACGCCGCCGGCGTCGGACTTGTGCACCAGGGTCGGGCAGATCGCCTTCACCACCAACGGTTCACGCAGGTTCGCCGGTGCTTGCTGACCGAGTGAAATTTCTATGCCCCGCGGGGTGTCAATTCCGAAGGCGTCGAGCACAGACTTGCCCTCGGCTTCGGTGAACATCGCGGATTCCCGGGTCTTCGCCTGGGCGATGAACTCCTCGACGCTGCGTGCGTTACTCGTCTTTGCTGTTTCGACTGACAACTAACTACCTCACTGGACATTGGAGCTGAGCGCCGATTCATGCGCTAAGTGTGTTCCAAGTCTCTCTGGGGTTCGCTAGCGTGTGAAGCCGAAATACGCTGGCACGGTGATATGACTGCGCTATCGACACCCTTATCGCCACCGCTGCAAATCATAGACTTACAAGTCAAGTAATCTTTAGTCGTTTCCCTCAGGGGGACTCGTCGGGTGGCGGGCAGCCCGCGGCGGTACCCGACCCAAGACAAGGACAGCCCGGTACCTGCGCCGAGCAGGTACCGGACTGTCCGCAGATGCCAACTGGCAACGCGTCATGGGCGCCGCCAGAAGAGTTAGAAAGCTGCTGATTTTGCCGTCTCGCGCAGCAAGCGTAAGAACGCCTGCACCGCCGAGGAACGGGACTCATCCTTGCGAACCACGACGGACAGCTTCGCCGAAGCCCAAGGGTAAGGCAGCGGTATCAAAGAGATCCCACCACCGCTTTGTGTGGAGTCGAGCAAGGTATTGGCAATCGAGACGCCCACCCCGGCGCGTGTCATGGCCCGCGTTGCCTCGGCATTAGGTGTTGTGTAAACGATCTTGGCTTCGACGCCCTCAAGCAAGCTCTCAAAAGCCACACGGAGGATGCTTGATTCGGCCGGGAAGATCAATGCCTGGCCTTCCAGATCCTGAGGATTAAAATCGTCTTTGAGTGCCAACGGATGATCTTCGTGCACCGCCAGCACCAACCTGCCGGTCAGCAGATCCATGTGATGCAGTAGTGCGCCTTCCCCGGCGGTCAGTTCAATTCCGGGAAGCCGGGTCACGAGCCCCACATCAAGATTGCCTGCCAGCACTCCTTGAACCACTAATTTCGAAGGTCCCTCGTCTACGTCGAAACGCACGTTGGGAAATTCTGTCAGCAGGCGTTTGACGGTGCGCGGCAGGATCGTTTGGGAACCCGAGGGCACCGTGCCCAGCCGGACGGTACCTAATTTAAGTCCGCCGATAGCACTGGCTTCCTCGCGCAACATCCGCTCGGCCAGCACTGCGGCTTCCACATGAGGCAGAATTCTTTCAGCCGCATACGTCGGACGAACGCCCTTGGCCCCGCGGGTTACGAGAATGACACCCAAGTCCTCTTCGAGCCGCTGGACCTGGTTGGTGATCGTCGGTTGGGAGATATCCAGCTCCTTGGCCGCTTGGCGGAACGAGCCTGTCCGCAACGCTGCTTCCAGATATCGTAATTGTGCAAATCTCAAGAATGCGTCTCCTCGTTGAGCGCGATCTAACCCGGCCGCCAGATGACGTTACCGCGATCACATTCGTTTAGTTCAATTGTCACATGGCTTCACGAGGCATCACCGGTCCGCACCGGAAAGTTTACTGCGCAGAGCCGGCGGGAGGCACCCACGCAGTGAGGAATATTCCCGAGGCGACCGCGTTGATCCGAATCCCACGTTGCTCCCGCTGCAAACGTGGGCTGCGAACCCTTGCGCAACCAGGGGAGCCAGCACAGCGAGTGGTCGCTTTGGCTTCCGCGCCGCACCCACCACCAGGATTTCCCCATCATCGGGCCGGCAGAGCCCCAGAGGCTCGATTTCTCCAGCCGGAACAGGATACTGCGGGTGAGAAGATTGCCAGGTGCTTCCCTTTATTCAACGCCGCAGCCCGGAAAGCTGAATCGCTTGCCGGGCTGCAGGCCATACATCGGGAATGGTGTTTAGCGACTGCGCTTGGACACGTTCTTTTCCATCAGCGAGATCGACAGATCCATGAGCATGGACAACAAGCCCATGGCCAGCAGGATCGCGAAGGTCTGGTCAACATGGAAATTATTGGTGACCACGACGAGCCGTTGACCAAGGCCGGTATAGGAGCCGACCATTTCGGAGACGACCGCGCCGAGCACCGAATAGACCGCGCCCAGGCGCAATCCGCCGACAATTGCCGGCAGGGCCGACGGGAACTCGATTTTGAAGAAACGCTGACGTGCACTCATACCCAATGATGTGGTCAACTGCTTGATGTCGTGATCGATACCAACCAAGGCACCCAAGGTGCTAGTCAACAACACGAAGTAGACCACGCTGAAAGCTACCAAGGCCTTGGGGCCGAATCCGAGTCCAAACCACAAAATAAAGATCGGGGCCAATGCCGGACGCGGGAGGCTGTTGATGAGGGTCAGCAGCGGTTGCGCCGCAGTGTGCAAAACCGGTACGTGGGCAAAGAGCACGCCCGAGAGAATTCCGAGTATTGCGCCGGCGACCAGACCGACCAGTGCCCCCGAGAAGGTTGCGATCACATCGACCCAGAAAGTACTGTCGGTCAGCTGGACAATGAACGCGGTAGCAACATCCAAGGGGGTGGAGACCAAGGTGGAGTCCATAAGTCCCGTGGAGGTGACCACATGCCACACTGCAACAAAAATTCCCAGAACTCCTACACGCAGCCCCCAAACGAGTGAGTTGTTCTTCTGCTTGGTCCGGCGCCTTTCGACGAGAATAGTGCTGTCGTCATAGGCCGGCGGTTTTTGAATTGTCGCGGTCATGCCACTCGATTGTGCCTTGGGTTCCATGGTGAATCCGTTCCTACCGGTTAATTCTGCCGAGTCGTTTAAGCGTTGCTGGTTTGCCGGACGAGCTTGCCATCCAGTGGCGAAGAAGTGTGCGGTCCGCCGGTCACCTGAAGCACGGTGCCGGTAATGAAACTTGCCGCGTCAGAGGATAGATAAATGCAGGCATCTGCGACTTCTTCGGGGAGACCTACCCGTCCCAAGGCCAGGAACTCTCCGAACTTCTTCTCGGTGTCCGCCTGCGCGAATCGTGAGGACGGGGTCAAGGTCGCCCCTGGTTCAACGCAATTCACCCGGATTCCACGATCTGCCCATTCCCATGACATGGTCTTGGTCAACGAGGCCAAGGCTGCCTTGGCTGCGGCGTAGGCTCCACGCATCGGGTGGGCATAGTTCGCCGACCCAGAACCGACGTTGACGATTACCCCGCCACCCTGGGCTTCGAATACCGGAAGCACCGCGCAGGCCATGTGGAACGGCCCGTTCAGATTGGTTCCAATGGTCGCATTCCAGGCGTTCGCCGAGAGATCTTCGAGGCGGCTGGCGAAGTTGCCGCCGGCGTTGTTGATCAGCACGTCAATCCGGCCAAACTTCTCCAGCGCCGCCTGCACAATCCGCTGGGCAGTTTCGGGCTCCTTGATGTTTCCGGTGACAATGACCGCCTTGCGCCCGGTGGCTTCAATGGCCTCGGCCCGCACTTGCAAAGATTCGGCTTTTCGGCCGTGAATGACCACATCGGCGCCGGCCTGTGCATACTTCAGAGCAAGCGCCCCACCGATGCCACCCGATGCTCCGGTGACGATGACAACTTGGTCGGTGAAGTCGTAAGCGACGGTTCCGGCCTTTTTGCTTGCGGCGGTAGTTGGGGTGTTCGACATTGAGTGTCCTCCTGAATGGTGCACGCCGATCGTGGGCACAGCGCCCGGTGTCGGAACGGCAGAAAACCTAATACATTGCTTCTGGAAAAGCTTGCTGTGACTCAGGCCACGTTGCAAGATTCCAGTGCCTATCGTGGCGATAGCCGCGCAATGGCCCTCTTTTCCTTGACCTCAACCCCTGAAGTGAAAGACGATTCATTAACCACGCGGTGACGCACGGCACATGATTCACCCTGCGCATCCATGACCTTCCAGCACTCACTAGCGCCGGCAACCGGTTCAAATGGTGTGCCGATCCAGCACCCTTGGGCAGCATCCAGGGGTCCTAGCCCGAAATCTTCGATTGGAGCGAACATGCTTAATCCACCAGTCAGCTCGGTGCGCGACAGTGAGTCGCCAATGACCGGTTCACTCGCTAAGCCGACCAAGCCCCAGGGAGGCCGAGGTGTTTCGGTGCAGTTCCAAGGCGTAAACCACAGCTTCCTGCATGGAGACCGCCCGGTACGGGTACTGAACGACTTCAACCTAGACATTCAACCTTCGGAATTCGTCAGTCTTGTCGGACCCTCCGGGTGCGGTAAAACCACCGCGCTGGGAATGCTCGGCAACCTGGTCTCACCGCGCGCTGGACAGGTGTTGATCGACGGTTCCCCGGTTAGCCCTGGTAGCAACGAGGCGGCCTTCCTCTTCGCCCGAGATGCTTTGCTCCCTTGGCGCCGGGTCCGTTCCAATGTCGAGCTCGGCATGGAGGTCCGCGGGGTACCGCCACAGCAACGCCGCGAACGCGCCGAAGAGTGGCTGCACAAGGTTCGCCTGCACGAATTCGCCGAGTCCGACGTGTTGCACCTTTCCCAAGGCATGCGACAGCGCGTAGCCATTGCGCGCACATTGGTGCAGAACCCCAAGGTATTGCTGATGGATGAGCCTTTCGCCGCGTTGGATGCGCAGACACGCGCCATTCAGCAAGAAGAGTTCACTAAGCTTTGGGAGGCCGAACGTCCGACGGTCATCTTTGTGACCCACGATCTGGAGGAAGCTATCCTGATGAGCGACCGCGTGGTGCTCATGGCCAGCCGACCGGGCCGTATTGTGGCGGACATGAAGATTGAACTTGAACGCCCACGCAACCAGGAGATGCGCCGAGAGTCTCCTTTGTTTAAGGAATACTTCCACGAGATGTCGGACCGTCTACGCGACGAGGTTGAGATGGCCGAGCAGCGCCTTCGCGAAGAGAGTAAAAATGCTTCCTAAGACACTGAACAAACTGCGCGGGTCCGATGGCTCGACCGTCGCATATCGTCGATATGGCACCGGCGAAAGAGTGCTCACCGCCTTGCATTCCCTTGCCTTGAACGGCTCCTGGTACGAGCCGCTGGCCGCGTCCCTCGGAGCACAGTACAGCATCCTTGCCCCTGATTTTCGGGGCCACGGGCAAAGCACTCAGGGTCATTCGCCGGTGACCTTGGCCTTGGTAGCCAAGGACGTCGCGGCCATGTGGGAGGCCGAAGGGGTAGAACATAGCGTCGTCCTGGGCATCTCCCTCGGCGGGATGGTCGCCCAAGCGGTATCGGGCAGTTTCCCTCAAATGGTGGACGCCCAAATCCTGATGGCGACCCGCGGGGCCTTCGACGAAACCGCCGCCCAGGGTACCCGCGCCCGCGCAGCCGAGGTGCGTGCGCCGCAGGGACTGGCTCAGGCTCTTGAGGCAACCATGCACCGCTGGTTTGGCGATGAATCCGCCAATACGCGGTCACCTCTGGTGAGCCAGGCCCGCGAGCAATGGCTGCAAGCTGGTGGCGACACCATTGCCGACTACTTCGAAGCCATGACACAGGTCGGTGAGTTCCAGCTGGAGACTCCCCCACCCACGCTGGTGGTGGCCGGCGCCGACGATCGAAGCACCGCCCGCCCAGTGATCGAGGCACTCGCCGCGCAGATTTCTGGCGCCGAACTCGTTATCGCCCAAGGCGGGCACCTAGTCGCATTCGACAACCCAGATGAGGTGGTCCGCGTCATCCGACCATTCCTGGACGCTTTGGACTGCTGGCCGCGTTAGCCACCGAAATTTTGTATCTTTTAACTTCATTGCACTACGGAGACGACATGAACACCACGCTGGAACGACACTACGCGCAGCTACTCGAAGGAGATCTGCGCGCGCATCGCAACGGGTTTCAATCCCCGGCGCTGATCATGCTCACCGCCCACATCACCGCAGACGCCAGCGTCCTGCGTGATGAATGGCGCCCAAGCATTCCCGCGCTTCCAATCAGTGGACTGAGCCCAGAGATCGAGGCCGAAGCCATCAACTATTGCATCGAGCGTCTGGCTCCGTACCTAGAAAATCAAGCAAACTGGGCCGCGGAACCCACCGATCAGATGCGACTGGCCATGACCAAATGGCTGCTGAGCGCCGATAATGATGACGCATATGCGCTCTCCGAGGTTTCCTTTGTCCCCAATGACGCAGATCCACGCCAGCCGACGTGGTCACTGCACGAACTTCAGCCTGGCACCATGCTGACAGCCATCGTGATCGGGGCAGGCTTTTCCGGACTGTTGGCCGGGTTGCGCCTCAAACAGGCCGGCGTCCCGTTCAAGATCATTGAAAAGAGCCACGACGTGGGCGGCACCTGGTGGGAAAACACCTACCCTGATTGCCGCACCGACGTACGCAGCCACATTTACACCTATTCCTTTACCCAGCATGACTGGGAAACTCACTTTGGACGCCAAGAGAAAATCCATGAATACCTGCACAAGTTCGCCGCCGACAACGGCCTGTTGGAGCATATAGTCTTCGGCAAGGAAGTCACCGCTACCGTCTGGGACAAGCAGAGCAGCACGTGGCGACTCACTACCCGACAGCCGGACGGCAGCGAAGAAAAATTCGAGTCAAATCTCGTGGTCAGCGCGGTAGGCCAGCTCAATCGACCATCCATCCCGAATTTGCCGGGCTTGGACAGCTTCACCGGCCCGGTAGTGCACTCGGCCCGATGGGACCATGAACTGGATTTCACCGGTAAAAAGGTCGTGGTGATCGGCACCGGCGCCAGCGCCTTGCAGTTCGCCCCGGCCGTCGCGAAGGTCGCCGAACAGATGACGATTTTCCAGCGCAGTGCCCCGTGGCTGCGCAAGACCCCGGTGCTACGCCAAAATATCGAAGAAAACGAACGCTGGATACTGCTCAATCTGAACCAGTACCGCGCTTTCTACCGTTACTCGCTGTTCTTGCCACGAGTGGTGGGCAACTTAGCGGCAGCCACCGTGGATCAGGACTACCCACCCACCGAGTTCGCCGTTTCCGCCGCCAACGAACGGTTGCGCGCGGACCTGACTTCCTATTTGGAGGAACAGGCCGGGGATGACGAAGAGCTACGCAAGGCGATCATTCCGAACTACCCTCCGGCAGCCAAGCGCATCATCTGCGATGACGGAACCTGGGTGAAGACCCTCAAACGCGACAACGTCCGACTGGTCAGCCAAGGAGTGAATCGCGTTGATGAAACCGGCGTGTGGCTGGGCGAAGAACATATCGACGCGGACATTATTTTGCTGGGTACCGGGTTCAAGGCCTCGGACTTCCTGGTTCCCATGAGCGTGAGCGGAATCGACGGGAAGGATTTGCACGAAACCTGGGGTATCGACGCCAGCGCCTACATGGGCACTGCTCTGCCGGGATATCCGAACTTCTTCTGCATGTACGGGCCGAATACCAACACCGTCATCCACGGCAATCTCGTCTTCTTCCTCGAGTGCCAAGCCAACTATATTGTCGACGCCATCAAGACGTTGGCAGTAACCGGAAAAAGTTCACTGAATTTGAAAAACGACGTATTCGAAGCCTACGACCAGCGAGTAGTCTCCGAAAGCGCCAAGCGCACCTGGGGCTGGTCTAAAACCCACAGTTGGTACATGAACGCCGAAGGACGCTCCACCATCATGTGGCCGTTTCCAGCGCGCGAATATTATGAGGGCACGCTCGCGCTGAACGCCGACGATTACGAACTTCGCTAAACCGTCAGACTAAGAAACCGCTTCAACGGAGGTTATTGTGCTTACCGAAACTACTGAAATCACCGAGAACTTGGACCTCGTCTCCGACTTGGAAACCCGCTATCTCTCCGGCGGACCGCGGAACGCTCCGATCATTGTGTTCATGCACGACGGTGCTTACGGCGGCGCGTCAGATGTGACGTGGGGAAAGATTTTGCCCGAAGCCGCGAAGAAATACCGCGTGATCGCTCCGGATCTGCTTGGGTATGGTGGCAGCGCCAAGTCGGTTCGCGCGGACGTCTCCCCCTTTGCCTTTCGTATTCGGCACATTTTCTCGCTGCTGGATCACCTCGGCATCACCGAGCCGGTGCATTTTGTCGGAAACTCATTCGGCGGCTCTATTGGACTACGTGCCTTGGCTGACGAGCAATACCGCCACCGCATCGCCTCGGTGAGTACCTTCAATGGTTCAGGAGGCCCCTGGAAAGCGCCAGATATGACCAAGCTCGGCGCGTTCGACGGCACCCGCGAATCCCTCGAGCAGCTGGTGGACCTGTTATGCGACCAGGTCGATGATAAATCAGAGCATGTGGCGGCCCGCTACAAGTGGGCGATTACGCCAGGGCACTTCATCACCATGCGCGCCCCACATACCCAGCTTCCGGAGGCTCTAAAAGTCGAGCGTCCGGCAGACACCTTCCCGGCGCAGCTGAAGGAAGTAACCACCCCAGCATTGCTGGTCGAGTGCTCCAAGGACACCTTGCTCCAAGAAGGCTGGTCCAAGAATCTAGCTGCGTCGATGGGTAATGCTCGTCGTGAGGTATTGGATCGAAAACATTGCCCGAATATCACTCACCCAGAGGAAGCATGGGATCTCATTGATCGTTTCCTGACCTCGGTTATCGAAGGTAGCGCAAACTAATGGAAGAAACTAAAGCACCTGCGCTGGTTCTCTCCGGTGGTTCTTCAGGCATCGGGGCGGCGCTGGCCGCAGATCTACGTGCCGATTGGGATGTTACTTCGGTGTCCCGTTCACTACCCAAGGATCCACTAGATCGGATCACCTATGTTGCCGGGGATGTGGCCGGCAATGCGCCAGAAGTCGTCCGCGAGTCGCTCAAGGCTCAGGGGCGAGATAGCGTCCACTCGATCGTGCACTGCGCCGGAATCGGGGTATTCGGTCCGTTTATGGATATGCCCAAGACCGACTGGGAACGCGCGTTGTTTCTTAACCTGCACGGCACGTTGAACTTCATCCAGGGAATCGCTGATCTGGTGGAGGATGGCGGTCGTATTGTGCTGTATTCGTCGGGCACAGTTTTCAAGGCTCCCGCCGGAGCCGCTGCTTATGCAGCGTCAAAGGCAGGAATCATCGGTTTTTCACGGAGCCTGGCCGCCGAGTTGGGCGCACGGAGTATCACCGTTAACGTGATTGCTCCCGGCCTGGTGATGACCCCGCTGGCTACCGACCTTGCAGGCGGCGAGGAAGCAAACATTGCTTCGCGTGCAATCAAGCGCGCCTCCATCACAGACGATTATGTGGGACCGACCCGCTTCTTCCTCTCCGAAGGCGCAGGCTTTGTGACCGGACAAACCTTGGTCGTTGATGGAGGTTCCATCCGCCGCTAGACCATATAGTTCTACTCATAACCCCTCAGGTCGCTTCTTCGCGAAGAAGCGACCTGAGGGGTTCTACACGTGATTTGGCCTGAAGGGCGCGAGACGGGCGAAGCATGAAGTTCAGCCACGGTCAGCGATACAGTGCAGCCACTAGCCTGCCTTTGACAAGGTTTTGGAAATTCTGGGTCCATGCAGCTGCGATTCACCCAAGGCGTTTACGGACTCAAATTCCAAAAATGGCATTAACGAACCTGTCGATAATCGGCATATCCCTGATGCTAACAAATTGCTGGAAATGAGGTTCAACACGAAGTCTTCTCAACTACGTCGAAGCTGAGGAGGGAAGACAAAATACGATTCTTAAAGCTCCGCCTATCGAACCGGGCGCGCCAAAGCCAAAATTCACCCTTGGTTGAGTCGATGGGCCGCACGCTACAGTCCCAGAGAGCGTGCTCTGGCCAGCATTTGCTCCAGATTCTTGGCTTCCAGCTTCCGGTATAGGGTCCTAATCTGGCTCTTGATCGTATTTTCCGACCGGTAGGTCTGATCAGCTATTTCCTTGCGGCTCTTCCCTTCGCGCAAGTGGCTGAGGACTTCGCGTTCCCGCTGCGTCAGTACAGGGCGAACCGCCGTTCGGCTTTCTGCCGATACTATAATTTTTCCTAGTTTGCGCGCCGACTCGGAGTCCACGTCCAACAGGCTGTCGATATTTCCCCATCCGGGGAGCATTTTCAGCATGGCGATTTCATACAGGATTCCCGAATCGGCATGTATCTGACGGATTGATGCAGCAAGCTCGGGGGTTGCACCCTCCGGGCTGAGCGCGGCCATCCGCGCGTACTGCCCAAGATTCCCTCCACGACGCAACCCCGTGAAGGGCCCGCGGTTATCCAGCTCAGCAAGGGCGGCATCTGGCTTTCCGTCGGAAAGAAGTTTCAGCGCAACCAATGCAGGATCGAATCCACCACGACCGATGCCCTCGGGAAGATGGGTGTGGTCGACGAGCGCCACGGTTGCAAGGATGTCGTCAAGCAGCCGTCGGGCCAAGGGGGCTCGGGATGCCACTTCCCGCTGCTGCCGCATCCGGTATACCAGCTTCCCCGCGGCCGCGGTGAGACCACAGCTGATCTTCTCCATGGCCAGCAGATAGGCATGCATCGACCAGAATTCATCCGAGTCAGGAGTTCGCGGCAATTTCGCCAACTCGCGTCGCATCTGGCCCGAATCCAGATCTCCGCTGGCAAGGTACGCCCGCGCCAAGATCGCCTCACGTGCGAGCATGGCTTGGCCCCAGCCCACGTGTCCGATGTGTTGTTCGTGCTCATCCAGATATCCCCGGGCCAAGTATTCGTTGCCATCAAGTGCGTGCAACAGGGCGAGCTTTCCACTGGGATCCGATAACAGATATGCATTGCCGGTCTTCCGCGCATGAGCCAGCGACAGTTCATAGGACTGCAGTGCTTCGGCTTCGTTGCCAGCCAAATACAGGCTGTTGCCGACTTGAGCATGGATCAGCGCAGCAAATGAAGACTTCATCCGGTGGGCACCGGATGCCTTGTGGAGCGCAATGCGCAATCGCAGGGACGCTTCACCGGCCTCCGTGTACATCCCATTCAAGCGCAGGTAGAGCATCTCCAGCAGCCCGACCGTGAGCGCTTTGGCGTCCGGATTTAGGAACAACCGGTCCGTTTCAGTCCGCAACGACTGCGCCAAATGATCATTTCCATAATTCGGCGCTATGCGAGGGAGCTGGGGCCCGAATTTATCATGCGTAAGCAAGTCCAGAAGACGGATGCCCAGCCCGAGGTAGGTGTTTTTTCTGGCGATGAACGACGGGATCTGGGATGCAAGTTCCGTGAGCTTCCTCGGATCCAGTAAATACAGCTCATCCCACTTCCCGACCACAATCCGGGTCAAGGAGTCCCACCGCTGCCGCGCAATGGCCCACTCTGCCGCGGCAATCAGGCCGTGTTCACCTATGGTTGCTTCAAGCGCCGCGCCTTCCAGGATCTCCCTTCGCTCTGAACCTGCCATTCGGACTCGTTCCAGCAGCAGCTGGCGGACCATCGCTGGCATGAGCCAGCCGCCATCAGCGCAGCCCTGCAGCAGCCCGCACTGGACGAGGTCGCTTACGGTGTGCTCAGCGGCCTGAGGTGTCCGTAGTAGGCTGCCACCGTCGCCTCATCGAAGACAGCCAAGATGGCGGCCTCGGATAGTTCTCTGTGCGGATCCCGGTGAGCGAGCCACATGGACAATCCGCCACGCAACAGCTGCAATGCCGGTTCTACAGCCTGTTGGTCTTCGGCCAGTTTCCGGGCCGCTGTCAGCCAGCCGCCACATTGCCGGAAGATGGCACCCGCCGCCTTAGAGCCTGATCCCGCACGGCCACCGAGCAGGATAGGGATTTCATCGAGGCTAAGCAACAGGTCTCGCTGTTCTGCAAATTGAACTGGTGCATGCAGAGCCAAGTGCCATACGGTGTGCCCGGGAGAAAGAATGACTGCGGCACGGCGGTTCGGATCTTCTGCCAGCTGCTGATCAAGCACCTCCAGTTCGGAGCAATCGCTGTGCGACTTGGCGGAGAAATCATGGACCTCTCCTGGCCCATCGCCGATCCAGGAATTGGCGAACCAGAACCTTCCGGTGCCCTGAGCCGCACGTACCAGCAACAACCTTGCGCGGGGGTTGGCCCAGCCCATGAATCGCTGAAACGCCGGGTGCGGCTGGAACTGGGCAGTCACTCGTTCACCTTCCGGTGCGGTGTCCGGATGTCTCGGAGAAATGCGGGAGATCCCGTCCGCAATTCTCGGGATGTCCCCAGGCGCTGCTGGATAGCACCCAGACTGGCTATTGTATCTACGAATTGCCTCCAGCCAAGATGCCGCTTAAGCGGCCAAGTCTCCACACGTGCAGTTCGGGGCCCTGCACGCCGCTTCGCCGGGATTTCAGCCTGGATCTTCGAGGCCGCGTTTCATGCGTCCGCTTCCGCGCAGGTCTCCGAGAGCCGGCAGCATTTCGATCCGCGGTGCAGGACGTTGCCGCGAGCTCTGCGCTGGTTGCTTGGCGCCATCTTCTTCGGCCGCGGGCTCGAGGGATTGGGAGGTCTTGGGATGCCGCCGCCAATGGACATAGGTCTTGATCCCGAAAGCAAGGAGCACAGCCACGACAATCGAGCCGAAGACCAGTGAAGCATGCACCGCCTCGGCCAAAGCCAAGTCATCCAGATTTTTGGTCATTATCGAGGTAGCAGTATTCGCGTTCATAACCATTCCTGTACTCGAAGTGACGACTGCGCTATCCCCATATGGCTCACAGTCTATGAGCTGGGAGGCTCAAATCCCGCGTGCCTCATCCAATCGATACCTCTTTGTTATGCGCGAGCCGTACACCTGGCAGTTAATCAGTGAATGCACCCGGAAGCATTGGAATCCGGCGGTGCTGAGGCTACGATGCGGCCTTGCCCGGAGGCCGGTGCGCGGTCCGGCACGCGAAAACCCCTCCCCCGCCAGAAAGGCAGAAGAGGGGTCCAAGGGAAACGGGTTCCTAGTGCTCTCGGGTGATCAGCTTTCCACCGGGAGTCCGGAAGTCCACGTCGGCCCCGGCGATAATCGACCGGCGGACCACGCCGTGCAGGGTCTTGCCCTGGTACGGGGAAATCGGGTTCTTGTGATGCAGTTTGGCCACGTCCACCTCGAAGGTGTCTTCCGGAGCGAAGATCGCGAAATCCGCGTCCTTGCCGGCTTCGATGCCGCCCTTGGCGCTCAGCCCGGCAAGCTTGGAAGGATTCACGCCCATCCACTGCACCACCTGCTCCAGCTTCAGTCCGCGCTTCTTGGCCTCCGACCAGATCAGCGGCAGGCCCAGCTGCAGCGAGGCGACGCCGCCCCAGGCGACGCCGAAGTCGCCGTTCTCCACGTCCTTCAAATCGACAGTGGATGGGGAATGGTCCGAAACGATGCAGTCGATAATGCCTTCTTCCAGGCCCTTCCACAGCAGTTCGCGGTTGTCGTTCTCGCGGATCGGCGGGCAGCACTTGAAGGCCGTGGCGCCGTCCGGGATCTCCTCGGCAAGCAGGGTCAGGTAGTGCGGGCAGGTTTCCACGGTGAGCTTCACGCCTTCGGCGCGGGCCTCGCGGATCATGTCCAGGGCATCCGAGCTGGACAGGTGCAGCACGTGGGCGCGCACCCCGGTCTTGCGGGCGCGCTCGATGACCTGCGCAATGGCCGTGTTCTCCGCATCGCGCGGACGCGAGTTGAGGAATCCGGCGTACTGTCCGCCGACAGGATCCGGCGATTTATCGATGATCTCCGAGTCCTCGGCGTGCACGATCATCAGCGAGTCGAAGGAGGCAAGCTCTGCCATGTCCTCTTCCATCTCGTCAACGGTCAGCGAGGGAAATTCGTCCACCCCGGAGTGCAGCAAGAAGCACTTGAAGCCGAAGACCCCGGCCTCGTGCAGCTGACGCAGGTCCTTCTTATTGCCCGGGATGGCGCCGCCCCAGAAGCCGACATTGACATACGCGCTCTTGGAAGCGGCCGCGCGCTTGATTTCCAGCGCTTCGAGATTCACCGTGGGCGGGATGGAGTTCAGCGGCATGTCCACGATCGTGGTGACGCCGCCTGCCGCTGCGGCCTTGGTAGCCGACTCGAAGCCTTCCCATTCGGTGCGGCCCGGCTCATTGACGTGGACATGGGTATCAACTAGCCCGGGGAGCAGCACCTCGTCGGCGGCCATTTCGATGACGCGCTCACCGGCCAGTCCGGCACCCAAATCCTGCACGGCGACGATTTTTCCGTCGCGCACGCCAATTTCGCGGGGGGCGATGCCCTGCGCGGTCAGCACTTGCTGCCCGCGCAGCACCAGGTCAAAAGTATTTTCGGTGGTGGCTTCGGACGATGCGCGTCCAACAGCTTCGTTGATGCTCATGAGTCGTTCCCTACTCGTTACGTTTAAGGCTTGAGACTAAATTCAATGGTGCGTGGTGCGGTTATTTCCATGATCTCCTATCTTGAAAATAACCGCACCCGCAATTCATGTGGAGTTGCCAGTGGCAGCGACGACCGACCTCAGGCACTCACACCCGCACCGGATTTCATGGGTACCAGCGCGGTAGGCGCATCCCCGATCTCCAGTGCAAGATCTTCAAATTCATTAACCGCATCCAGCTGCGCACCCATGGAAATATTGGTGACCTTCTCCAGGATCACTTCAACGACCACGGGGACCTGGTGCTCGTCGGCCAGACGGTTCGCCTCCGCGAATCCCTCGGCCAGCTTCGCCGGATCATTCACCCGAACGGCCTTGCATCCGAGCCCTTCGGCGACCTTGACGTGGTCCACGCCGTAGCCGTCGGTTTCCGGGGAGTTGATGTTATCGAAGCCCAGGGAAACGTGATAATCCATTTCGAAGGGACGCTGCGATTGGCGGATCAGGCCAAGGTAGGAGTTGTTGACCACCACGTGCACGTAAGGCAGCTTGAACTGGGCGCCTACTGCCAGCTCTTCAATCATGAATTGGAAGTCGTAATCCCCGGACAGCGCCACAACTTTTTCCCCTGGCTTGCCGCGCACGACGCCCAGGGCCGCCGGACCGGTCCAGCCCAAGGGTCCGGCCTGGCCGGCGTTGATCCACTTGCGTGGTCCATAGACGTGCAGCATCTGCGCGCCGGCGATCTGGCTGAGCCCGATGGTGGATACGTAGGTGGTGTCCGCCCCGAAGACCGCGTTCATCTCCTGGTAGACGCGCTGCGGTTTGATCGGGATATTGTCGAAATTGGTCTTGCGGTGGTTCGTTCCCTTGCGGGCGGTGCACTGTTCGGCCCACTGCGAGTAGTCGGGGAGCAGTCCAGCGCTCTTGCGTTCGCGCACGATCTCCAGAATCGAGTCCAGCGCCGCCGCGGCATCCGAGGTAATTCCCAGATCCGGCGCAAAAACGCGGCCGATCTGGGTCGGCTCGATATCCACGTGGATGAACTTGCGCCCGGCTCGGTAGGTTTCAAGGCCACCGGTGTGCCGGTTCGCCCAACGGTTGCCGATGCCTAACACCACGTCCGAGGCCAAAAAGGATTCGTTGCCGTATTTGGTGTGCGTCTGGATGCCCACCATGCCCGACTGCAACCGGTGGTCATCCGGAATGACGCCCCAGCCCATCAAGGTGGGCGAGACCGGGATGTTCAGCTCTTCGGCCAGCTGCACGAGCTTATCGCTGGCGTTGGCGTTGATCACGCCACCGCCGGCAACGATGATTGGACGCTTGCCGCTCAGCAGCAGGTCAACGATCTTCTCGGCCTGGCCGCGGGTTGCCTCCGGCTTGGTGGGCGCCAACGGCTCATAGGCATCGATGTCAAAATCAATTTCGGCCATCTGCACGTTGATAGGCAAGTCGATCAGCGCAGGACCGGGGCGGCCCGAACGCATGATCTGGAAAGCCTTGGCGAAGGTTCCCGGAACGAGCCCCGGCTCCAGCACGGTGCTCGCGTATTTGGTCACCGGCTTCGCGATGGATTCGATATCCACCGCCTGGAAGTCTTCCTTGTGCAAAACGTGGGTTGGCGCCTGGCCGGTGATGCACAGCATCGGGATCGAGTCGGCGATGGCCGCATACAGGCCGGTGATCATGTCGGTGCCGGCCGGCCCGGAGGTACCCAGGCACAGGCCGATCTTGCCGCTGGCCCGCGAGTAGCCGTCAGCTGCATGCGAGGCTCCCTCGACGTGGCGGTGCAGCGTATGGCGGATTCCGCCATGCTGTTTCATCGCCGAGTACAGCGGGTTGATTGCCGCGCCGGGCAAGCCGAACGCTTCGGTGGCGCCTTCCTTTTCCAGGATCAGCACGATGGCATCTACTGCGCGCATCTTAGGCATTGAAATCACACATCCTTATCGATGGTTCGGCCCCGAATGGAGCGGTGAAAGAAGAAACAAGATTATGAGGGAATGACCTGTGGCGGGCCGACGAAGTGAATCGACCTCACGCCCACCCCGAGCACCGGAAGCCGGACTCGAACTGGAACGAAGGACTCCATCGGCTGGCGAATACAGTTGTTCGCCAGCAGGTGGGCCGGCTGCCGAAGGCAGGCGCAGGACCCGCCACAGGAAGTTTGAGGGGAAGAGCAGGAGAGAAACTTACTCGCTTTGACCCGAAAGGCGCTGCACTCCGCGGAAGAGACCCGAGTGATCCAGCGCGCCGTCGCCGCTGGCGACGGTGGAACCCACCAGCTGGGCGACGAGCGAACCCATCGGAAGCACCACGCCGGCTTCGCGGGCGGCCGAGGTGACGATGCCCATGTCCTTGTGGTGCAGGGCCAGGCGGAAGCCCGGTCCGAATTCACGGTCCAGGATCTTCTGGCCCTTCTGGTCAAGCACCTTGGAGCCGGCGAGTCCCCCGCCGAGCACCTTCAGTGCCGAATCGGTGTCTACGCCATAGGCTTCGAGGAAGACCACCGCTTCGCTCAGCGCCTGGATATTTGCCGCGACGATCAGCTGGTTTGCGGCCTTGACGGTTTGCCCGGATCCGGAGGGACCGACCAGGACGATGGTCTTGCCCACCGCTTCGAGGACCGGCTTGGCATCTGCGAAGTCCGCCGGTTCGCCGCCGACCATAATGGAGAGCACCGCGTCGATGGCGCCCTGCTCGCCACCGGATACCGGCGCGTCCAGTGGACGCAGCCCGGCCTCGCGCGCCGCATTCGAAAGGTTCACCGCAACGTCGGGACGGATGGAGGAATTATCGATCCAGATGGCCCCGGATTTTGCGTGCGCGAACAGGCCCTCTGCGCCGGTGGTGACCGCTTCGACATCGGGAGAGTCCGGAACCATTGTGATGATGACGTCGGCGTCCTTGACCGCTTCGGCGATCGACTTTGCCGCGTGGCCGCCGGCTGCCGCAAGCTCGGTGGTGGCTTTTTCACTGCGGTTGAAACCGGTGACGTTGAAGCCTGCGGTGACGAGGTTCTTGGCCATGGGCAGTCCCATGATTCCCAAACCGATAAAAGCTACATTCTGTGACATGTGATTCTCCAAAGTGTTTTGGCGGCCCGCACGAGGGGCGAGTGGAAGTTTAGGAGGCGTTGGCACCGGCGGTGGCAAGCCATTGGAAGGCGGTCTGCGCGTCCTGCTTGTACTCCAGAGCTACCTTGCCGGTGTATCCAAGCTGGCGGGAGCGTTCAATCCAGGCAAGCAAGGGCAGATCACCAGTTCCTGGCGCCCCACGGCCAGGCGCGTCGGCGATCTGGATGTGGCCGAATTCTTTCGCGTGGCTTTCGATAACCTGCGGGACATCGTCGCCGTTGACCGCTAGGTGGTAGAAGTCGGCCAGCAGGGCAATGTTGTTCTTGCCCGCTTCCTTGACCTTAGTGACCACGTCCAGTGCCTCGGCGGCGGTCTTCAGCGGGTAGGCCTCGGTGCCGGAGACCGGTTCGATCAGGACGGTGCCTTCGATGCGTTCGATGCCCCCGGCGGCAACCAACAGGTTTTCAATGGCCAGCGCGTCTTGAGCCTGCGCAGTGGATTCCGCAAGACGATTTCCATAGAGGGCGTTGAAGGATTTGCATCCGGTGGCCTCGCCGATAGCGGCGACCACGTCCACGTTCTCACGGAACTCTGCACTGCGCCCGACCCAGGAAACTAGTCCGCGGTCCCCCGCAGGCATGTCACCGGCGAAGAAGTTCAATCCGTCCAGCTGCACGCCCGCGTTCTTGATCGAGCTAACGAACTCATCTACCTGCTTGTCGCTTGGCACGGCGGTGGCAAATGGCCACCAGAATTCGACGCTGTCGAATCCCGCCTGCTTGGCTGCTTCGGCACGCTGGTTGATGGGTAGTTCGGTGAGCAGAATCGAGCAGTTCAGAGTGTAAGACACTGGATTTCCCTTCAAAACCTATTTCAAATATTCCACTTCATGGAATGTTTGTTTTGCTTTATGAAAACTCTAAGTCGAGACACAGATCACTGTCAACCCTCTAGGGCCCTTCGTTTCGCGCATCGCAAACAGGAGCGCGCCACGGGAGCCAGCCCTTGCAAAATGCACGAGGGCCACCGGAGGGAAGGGCGCGAAAGCGGATAGGCGGGTCACCTATTTCGCATTATGGAAAGAAATCATTTCGCATATCGGAATTTCTATTTTTCCTTGCGGAAATCCTGTGACGCACATTACAGTTGGGTCAGTCCTTCGACATGGCATATATCTCGCGAGTAATTAACCTCTGGAGCAGTCGTGAAAAAATCATCATCCAAAGACTTTGCCAAGGCAAAGCAAAAACCCAAGAAGCGCCTCTACAAATCATTGTTCGTCCAACTCGGAGTCGCGGTCCTCGCCGGAGTCCTCATCGGCCACTTCTGGCCCGCGGTCGGCTCGGAGCTCAGGCCACTGGGTGATGGCTTCATCATGCTGATCAAGATGATCATCGCGCCACTCATCTTCTTGGTCATCGTCACCGGCATCGCCGCCGTTGGCGACGTGCAGGCGGTGGGCCGCGTGGGAGTCAAGGCGCTGGTGTATTTCACCAGCGCAACGCTGTTCGCCCTGGTCTTCGGATTGATCATCGCCAACGTCTTCCAGCCCGGGGCAGGATTGAATATCGACCCGTCCACGTTGGACGACTCATCACTTCAGGAGAAAACAGGCGAAGCCAAGGGTGCTGCCGACTTTATTCTCGGCATCATCCCGGTCAGCGTAATCGGCGCCTTCGCCGAGAACAATCTGCTGCAGGTCCTCTTCTTCTCGGTATTCTTTGGAGCGGCGATCGTCGTTGTCGGCAAAGAACGATGCATGCCGCTCCTGGCGGTTTTCGAGAACATCCTCGAATTGATCTTCAAGGTCATGAGCTGGGTTATGAAGGTCGCCCCACTTGGCGCCTTCGGCGCCATGGGCTTCATCATCGGCCAGTACGGCATCGCGACCTTGGGCACCTACGCCAAATTGATCATCGCCTGCTATGTTGCAGCACTGCTGTTCATCGGCGTGCTGTTCATCATCGCCTGGACCTTCGCCCGAGTACCGCTATGGCAGTTCATTCGCTACACCCGCGAAGAATTTCTCCTGGCGCTGGGCACGGCATCCACCGAATCGGTAATGCCGCGCATTATGACCAAGCTGACCAATGCCGGCTGCTCGCGCGCCACCACCGGGCTGGTGGTACCCACCGGCTACTCGTTCAATCTGGACGGCGCAGCTATTTATCTTTCCATCTCCCTGCTCTTCCTGGCCCAGGCTTTCGGGCATGACTTGAGCTTCGGGCAGCAGCTGGCCGCACTGGGCGTCCTGCTGCTGACTTCCAAGGGCATGGCCGGCGTCCCGGGTTCCTCGTTCCTGGCGCTGTCAGCCACCGCCGCGGCATTAGGCATCTTCCCGGTAGCTGGGGTGGCCCTGTTGCTGGGCGCCGATCGCATCATGGATTCCATGCGCGTGGTAGTCAACCTGCTGGGCAATTGCGTGGCGACGTTCGTGGTCGCCAAGTGGGAGGGCCAGTTCGACCGTGAAAATATGAAGAGAGCCTTCGCGGGAGAAATCACCAATGAGGACACGGCCCGCATGCTGGGCAAGGAAGAGGAATACGAAGCGGCCGAACTTGCCCGCTTGGCCTCTGGCGAAAAGCCCTCGCCGAAGTTCGGCGGCGGTCCGACCGCAGATGACATTCCCGAGATCACCCTGCATAAGCGCCAGTAGCTGCACCCCCGTCCCCAAGATCCGGCCCGGCGCGTGTACGCACCGGGCCGGAACCAGGTCGGCGGAATTGTTGACCCAACGCTGCAGCCGCCTCCGCCCGGGCAGGCAAGCTGGTTCCGCGGGCACCGGTGCGGCTCTCAGAATGTCGCCCGGAAATTTCTTTCGACCCTAGGCACTAGTCAGCACGCAAGGCCATAACTTCCACAACGTGAAATCTAGATTTTCTATTGCGGTAATGTGATCCACGGCATACAGTTGGTGGACAATCGATGTGGCACACATCTCGGAGTGAATTTCTCTAACTCAGGAGCAGCCATGAGCACACAACTCATAGGGACTCGCGCAGTAAAGCCAGCCTGGCGACTGCAGCACGAAGCCCAGCCCGTGGTGGGCACACCAACCGAGTTCTATCTGAACTTCGGCCAGCCGATCTATCCGTAACGCGTCATCTCGTCCCCTCAGCGGACATACACGCAGCTTCTTCCATACGCATAGACCAGCATGATTCATACATGCGCGCTGTCGATAATTCGTTGTCCCTAAAGCTTCTCACTGTCGAGAACAGACTTCGATCCTCAGCACGCACCTGAGAATAGGACCTCACCATGGGGCAAAAAACTCCGGAGACCACCTCCGCGCCGACGATCATTACCCAATCGCACAACGAACGCATTGACCGTTCCAACCCGCATGAGCTCAGCGCCACGCTGTACAACGAGGACCTCGCGCCGACTACCCGTGCCGGACGCACCTGGAACTCGTACAGCATCTTCACCCTCTGGGCCAACGACGTGCACTCGCTGGGCAACTACGCTTTCGCCATCGGCCTGTTCGCACTGGGGATGAGCGGTTGGCAAATTCTCGGTGCCCTAGGCATCGGGGCAATCCTGCTCTTCGCCCTGCTGACCCTCTCGGGGTTCATGGGCGAGAAGACCGGCGTGCCCTTCCCCGTCATGAGCCGCATCGCCTTCGGTGTCAACGGTGCGCAGATCCCGGCGCTGTTGCGTGGCGCCGTGGCCATCGCCTGGTTCGGGATTCAAACGTTCTTGGCCTCCCAGGTGCTGAGCGTCATGGTCATCGCATTGGCGCCCAGCGCGGCCGGCTTGCAGCAGACGAGCTTCCTGGGACTCGATACCCTTGGCTGGATCTGCTTCGTAGCCCTCTGGGCCATCCAGCTGGTGATTGTCAGCTACGGAATGGAAATGATTCGCAAGTACGAGGCCTTTGCCGGCCCGGTCATTCTCGTCACCTTCTTGGCGCTGGCCATCTGGATGCTCTTTGAATCGGGATTCAACGTCTCCATGAGCACCGGCGAATCAAGGTCAGGTCTGGACATGTGGGTCGGCATCTTCGGAGCCGCCGCCTTGTGGGTTTCGATTTACGGAACTTTCGTTTTGAACTTCTGCGACTTCACCCGCGGCGCCACCTCGAAGAACGCCATCGTGCGCGGAAACTTCTTCGGCATTCCACTGAACATGCTGTTCTTCGGGGCCATCGTGGTGGTTCTCACCGGAACCCAATTCTCCATCAACGGCGCGGTCATCACCTCGCCTTCAGATGTCGTCGAGGCCATCCCCAACACGCTGCTGCTCGTCCTGGCCTCCGGTGCGCTGCTGATCCTGACCATCGCGGTGAACCTGATGGCAAACTTCGTGGCCCCGACCTACGCGCTGACCAACCTCTTCCCCAAGCGGTTGAACTTCCGCGCCGCCGCCCTGATTTCCGGTTTCATCGGCTTGGTGATTCTGCCTTGGAATTTGTACAACTCCCCGGAGATCATCAACTACTTCCTCGGTGGGCTCGGTGCCCTGCTCGGCCCGCTATTCGGCATCATCATGGCCGACTACTGGCTCGTGCGCCGGGCCCGAATCAATGTCTTGGACCTTTACCGCACCAATCCGGAAGGCACCTACTACTTCACTCGCGGCGTCAATTACCGCGCAGTGGCTGCCCTGGCGGTCAGCTCGGTCGTCGCCTTGCTCCTGGCATTCCTGCCCGCACTGCACGTTGTCGGGCCGTTCGCGTGGTTCCTCGGTTCCGGAGCCGGCGCAGTTGCCTACCTGATACTCGCCAAGCGCCGCCTCGACCTGACGGATATTGACGGCGAAGCCATCGCGGTCACCCCAAAGCACTGATTTCTAAGGAACTGATCATGCGCATTCTCATTGTTAATGTGAACACGACCGCCTCGATGACTCACGCAATCGGCGAATCGGCTCGCAAAGTCGCCTCGCCGGGCACCGAAATCATCGAGCTGACTCCCGATTTCGGCGCGGACTCCTGCGAGGGGAACTTCGAAAGCTACCTCGCCGCCATCGCCGTGATGGACAAGGTCGTCAACTACCCCGGAGACTTCGACGCGGTCATCCAGGCCGGCTACGGAGAGCACGGGCGGGAAGGACTGCAGGAACTGCTGGAAGTCCCGGTCGTTGACATCACCGAGGCCGCCGCCTCCACCGCACAATTCTTAGGGCACAAGTATTCGGTCGTGACCACCTTGGACCGGACCGTTCCGCTGATTGAGGACCGCCTGAAACTCGCCGGACTCACCGACCGGCTGGCCTCGGTGCGTGCCAGCGGCCTGGGAGTCCTGGAGCTGGAATCCGATCCCGAACGAGCCGTCGCGGCCATCGTGGAGCAATCAAGACAGGCGGTGCAGGTCGATAAGGCGGAAGTGATCTGCCTAGGTTGCGGCGGCATGGCCGAATTGGAGGCGAAGGTCAGCGAGGCCACCGGCGTGCCAATTGTTGATGGGGTGCGTGCCGCGGTGACCATAGCCGAGTCTTTGGTGCGCATGGGCTTGAGCACTTCAAAGGTGCGCACCTATGCAACCCCGCGCCCGAAGAGCATTACCGGATGGCCGGTCAGCCGAGTAAAAAGTGGTTTGCCCGCCTGAGGCCGGGCGCCCAATTTGCACGGTAAAGCCCAAGGCGCAACCCAGCCTATTCCCAGAGTGCCCGCCTAGAGTCGTAAGTACCTCTTGAAGGTGCGAGTGATGACAAGAACCCTCCAACGCGACAAGCGTTGGAGGGTTCACTCATGTTCAGGGCCTTTCAGGCTTCGGACCGGATTGGCCACTCCTCGGCTAGGAGCGCGTAGCTCATGCCGTCCAGCCATTGACCGTCGCGGTGCAGCGCATCGCGTTTGCTGTACCCCTCACGCCTCATGCCGATTCGTTCCATAAGCCTCCACGATGGCTCGTTCGCGGCGAAGCATTCGGCAACAACCCGTCGTAGTCCCAACGGCCCGAAGCACAGGTCGATAACCCCACGGACCACTTCGGTGGCATAGCCGAGACCACCGTATTCGGGGTTGAAGCTCCAGCCGATTTCGGCTTCGACGCCGCGAGCCGCGTCTTCAATCTCGCTCTGCCCCCAACCATCTTTCACCTTCACCATGACCGTCCCGATCAACTGCGGCTGCCCTTGCGCATCCAGCAGCTGAACCGCGACATCACGGGAATACCGCTTGGCCTTCATGAATTGCTCCAGATACTGCGGGAAATCATCCGCGCGCGAGGTGATCCAGCGTTGCACCTCGGGTAGTTTCCGGTAGTCCCACGTCGCCTGGGCATCGGCAACTTCGAGCCGTCGCAGCGAGAGCCGCCGAGTAGCCACGGGCCAGTTAATTCGGTCGAGAGAGTCACTCATCTTCGTATCCTAGTGCGGTGCTTCGCGCCTTTTTGCCGTGGAGCGCGCAGTTCATGACGGTAAATGAACATCCAGAGACGACCGGCATCGCCTAAAAAATGAATAATTTAGCAACGCTTCGCTGCACTATATTCCTTGCGCAAATAGCTTGCCTCACCTAACTAAACGCGGAAAATCCCTCATGAAATCCTATTTTTCGACGAACTAGCCGGGGTTGAGTGAGCTAAGTAACAACGGTCTGGCTTATTCGATTTAGGTCAGCTTAGGCTAGGCTAATTATCAGATCACTCATTTGCGCGGCCAATGTCGGTCGCCTGTTCCGAAGGATGACATGGCTTCCATGAAACTTCGCGCCGCAGCTTTGCTGGGCGTTGCAGCACTCTCCCTGACAGCTTGCGGCTCCAACGCCGAAGCCCCGGCAGAGTCCGCACCAGCGGCTACCTCCACGGTGACTTTCACCGATAACAATGGCGAACACACCATCAACACCCCAGCGAAGTCAGTGGTCGCAACCGACAACCGCACCTTCGAAACTCTTGAGGCCTGGGGCATCGAGCTCACCGCCGGCGCCGTGGCGCTGATGCCGGACACCATCGACTACGCCAAGGACGAAAAGGTCATCGACCTCGGCAGCCACCGCGAGCCGAACCTCGAAGCAATTGTCGAAGTGGCCCCGGACCTGATCATCAACGGCCAGCGATTCACCCAGCACGCAGAAAAGCTTTCCAAGCTGGCTCCCGAAGCCACCATTGTGAACCTCGACCCGCGCGAAGGCGAGGCCTTCGACGCGGAGCTCAAGCGCCAGACCACCGTACTGGGTGAAATCTTCGGCAAGCAGGCAGAAGCCAAGGCGCTGACCGATGACTTCGACAAGGCCGTTGCACGCGCCAAGGCCGCGTACAACAAGGACGCGACCGTCATGGGCCTGATCACCTCCGGCGGCGAGATCAACTACTCCGCTCCGGGTAGCGGACGCAGCGTCGGCCCGGCCTTCGACATTCTGGGCCTCACCCCGGCACTGGTCGTCGAGGACGCCTCCACCGATCACGAGGGCGACGATATCTCGGTAGAGGCAATCGCCAAGTCGAACCCCGACTGGATTCTCGTCCTTGACCGCGACGGCGCAGTTGCCAGCGATGAAGCCGGCTACACCCCGGCGGCCGACCTGCTGAAGAAGTCCGAAGCACTGGCTAACGTCACCGCTGCCAAGGAAGGAAACGTCGTGGTCATGCCCGCAGATACCTACACCAACGAAGGCATCCAGACCTACACCGAGTTCTTCAATGATTTTGCAGAAGCGCTGGAAGCCAAGTAACCAGAACGCTGAATAGCGACTACGTGGCGGAGCCGATAACCGGCCCCGCCACGTAGTCGTATCCACCACATATCGAATACACGGCGGCACCATGACTACTACGACCCCCGCGGTCAAGCCCAAGGGCAGGCTCCTTGAACCCAAGCTGATGCTTGGCATCCTCGGCGTTCTCGTCCTCTTGGGCTTCTCCCTGTTCACCGGTGTCTATGACATCTTCGGCACCGATGACGGGTCGGCGATGTTCGCCGTGACCCGCATCCCACGCACCATCGCGCTGGTCCTCGCCGGAGCCGCGATGGCCATGAGCGGGCTGGTCATGCAGCTGCTCACGCAGAACCGCTTCGTGGAGCCGACCACCACCGGCACCACCGAATGGGCCGGACTGGGCTTGCTGACGGTGCTGATCATCAACCCCGAAGCCTCGCTGCTGGCCAAGATGACCGTGGCGATCATCTTCGCCTTCATCGGCACCATGGTCTTCTTCCTGTTCCTGCAGCGAGTCTCGCTGAAGGCCTCGTTGACGGTGCCCATCGTGGGGATCATGCTCGGCGCCGTGGTGGGCGCCTTCTCCTCCTTCATTGCCCTGCAAACCGACATGCTCCAATCCCTTGGCATCTGGTTTGCCGGGTCCTTCACCTCGGTGATCCGCGGACAGTACGAGGTGCTGTGGATCGTGGCGCTGGTGGCCATCGCGATCTTCATCGTCGCCGACCGATTCACCGTGGCCGGGCTCGGCGAAGAGATCGCCACGAACGTTGGGCTGAACTACCGCCAGGTGATGCTTCTGGGCACCGGCCTGATCGCGATTGCCACCGGTGTAGTCACCGTGGTCATCGGCAACCTTCCCTTCCTGGGGCTGATCGTGCCGAATATCGTGTCCATGTTCCGCGGAGATGACCTGCGCAGCAACCTGCCATGGGTGTGCCTGCTGGGCATTGCCATCACCACCGTCTGCGACCTGATTGGCCGCACCATCATCATGCCCTTCGAGATTCCGGTTTCCCTGATCCTCGGCGTGCTCGGCGCGGTAGTCTTCATTTCCTTGCTTCTAAGGCAGCGCAAACTTGGCTAAGCTCATGACTCCCCCACGCACCACTCCCAAGCTGCCCTCGCCGCCGGTCTTTGGCCGTGCCTCCGGCGCACTGCCAACGAAGAAGATCCGCAGTCGCTACTGGATCATCTTCTCCATCATGTTGGCCCTGGCGCTGAGCTTCAGCTTTGGGCTGCTCGCCTGGGACAACCCGATGCCGGTGGGCTCCGACGGGTTCTGGCTGATCGCGAAGATGCGCGCCAGCAATATCCTGACCATGGCCATCGTCGCCTTCTGCCAGGCAGTGGCGACGGTGTCATTCCAGACGGTCACGAACAACCGCATCATCACCCCATCGATTATGGGCTTCGAGTCCCTCTACGTGGCGGTGCAGACCGCCTCGGTGTTCTTCATGGGAGCCGCCGGCGTGGTCGCCCTGCAGGGGCTGTGGCAGTTCAGCTTGCAGGTAGCGATCATGGTGGTCCTCGCCTGCCTGCTCTATGGCTGGCTGCTGTCCGGCAAGCTGGGCAATATCCAGATCATGCTGCTGATCGGCATCATCCTGGGCGCTGGCCTCGGATCGATCTCCACCTTCATGCAGCGCATGCTCTCCCCCAGCGAGTTCGACATCCTGACCGCGAAGCTGTTCGGCTCGATGAACAATGCGGATATGAGCTACCTGCCGGTGGCCATCCCGCTGATCCTCATTGCCGGGTTCTTCCTGATCTCAAATTCCCGGAAAATGAATATCGTGTCCCTCGGCCGCGATACCACCATGAACCTTGGCATCAATCACCGCTCGGAGGTGATGCGCACACTATTCTTCGTCTCGATCCTGATGGCCGTATCCACCGCGCTGGTCGGCCCGATGACCTTCCTCGGCTTCCTCGTGGCAACCCTGGCCTACCAGCTGGCGGACACCTACGACCACCGCTTCATTTTCCCTATCGCCTTCCTGACCGGCTTCGTGGTGCTCGCCGGGGCGTACTTCGTGATGAAAAATATCTTCTACGCCCAGGGCGTGGTGGGCATCATCATCGAGGCCGTAGGCGGCGTGACATTCTTGATCTTCATCCTGCGAAAGGGCCGGCTGTGATTACCCTCAAAGAAGTGCACAAGAAGTACAGCTCCGAGGTGGCCATCGGACCGGTCACCCTCGAGATCCCGACCGGCGGCATCACCGCCCTGGTGGGCCCCAACGGGGCCGGAAAGTCCACCATGCTCACCATGGTCGGACGCCTGCTGGGCATCGATTCGGGCAGCATCGAGGTCGCCGGCTACGACGTGGCCTCCACCGCTTCCAAGGATCTGGCGAAGATCGTGTCGATCCTGCGCCAGGAGAACCACTTCGTCACCCGGTTGACCGTGCGCCAGCTGGTCGGCTTCGGACGCTTCCCGCACTCCAAGGGACGGCTGACGCCGGCGGATGAAGAGATCATCTCGCGGTCCATCGACTTCCTGGACCTCTCCGAGCTGGAGGGCCGCTACCTGGACCAGCTTTCCGGTGGCCAGCGCCAGCGCGCCTACGTTGCCATGGTGCTGGCGCAGGACACCGAAACGGTGCTGCTGGACGAGCCGCTGAACAACCTGGACATGAAGCACTCCGTGCTGATGATGCAGCACCTGAAGCGGGCTGCCCAGGAGCTGAACCGCACCATCGTGATCGTGCTGCACGATATTAACTTCGCCGGCCATTACGCGGACTACATCTGCGCGATGAAGCACGGCAAGGTCGTCCAGTTCGGTTCCCCGGAACGGATCATGAATGACGAAATCCTGTCCGAGGTTTTCGAGACTCCGGTACAGGTGATCGCCGGACCCAACGGCCCGCTGGCGGTGTACTACTAAACGAGATCCGGCGATTCGGTTCAACGCCGGATAGCCGAGATGATGATCCGCTTGAGGTCATTGCTGCCAACTATTGCGCTGGCCGCATCGGAAAGGTGGACCAACGTGTTTCCTGAGGTCCGATCGGCACGTGCATTTGCCGCGCTCGGCGGCAGGCCACCGGTGCGGCCGCATCAGGCAACGACGGGATTCCAGTCAACCAACCCGGTCTGCAGATCATAGACGGCCGCAATGACTTCGGTGCGCCCGGCGTTGACCGCCGCACGGATGATCTCCGAGCGTTCAACAAGCGCGGCGGCGACCGCGACGGTATTCATCCGGACCACGTTGTTGATGTGTTCTGACTTGTCCGGCACCGGTTCCGCCTCACGCGCCGCCGGCGCGATCTCGCTGATGAAATCGATCATTTCTCCCGGGGCCTTCGGTGACTTTGCGTTCTTCTCGAGGGCTTCGACCGTGCCGGTCACCGCTCCGCAGGCGGTGTGCCCGAGGATCACGATGACCGGGACCTCATAGGGGCTGCTGACCGCAAACTCCATGCTCCCCACGAGGGTGTCGTCGAGTACCGCACCAGCGGTTCGCGTGACAAAGAGGTCGCCAATCCCTTGGTCGAAGACGAGCTCGGGGGCAACCCGAGAATCAACGCATCCGTGGACCAAGGCCCATGGTTCTTGGTGCTCTGCAAGGTCGCTTCGCAGCTGGCTTGTTTGGTTCGGGTGCTTTGGCCGGCCTTCGGCGAATCTGCTGTTGCCGGTCTTGAGCATTTCAAGGGCTTGGCCGGGGGTACTAGGTGCCTTGGCGGCGGCCGGGGCGTGATCACCTACCGGGTTCGGAGCCGTCGCGGAATTCTGCGGCGATGTGCAGGCTGCAAGGCCGACCAGGGCAAGTACTCCACCCGCCGCCGAAAAGAATCGGCGCCTGTTCAGCTGAACCGGATCTTCCTGTTTGGAAGACGCTGTGCCGGCTATGGAGTTGGCGGATTTAGACATGTGTTATCCCCTCGGCACGCTCTGGCCAACCCCACCCGGATAAGTCGAGCCAGCACCGACCATGCTCTCGATGTGGTGAGTTAGATCGGTTTCCGTTCTAAATAGTGACTTGTATTCTACGGTGGCCTAATTGATTCATTAAAAATGAGGTGTCATATTTCGCCGGCATCGAACCAAGATGACGTCCGAGGGGTGTGCGGGCCGTGAATTAAAGTTGCTGGCGCGGTGCCTTTGCCCGCAGCACCGGCGAGCACAACAGCACGATGACGCCCACCAGCGGGACGAGCAACAGCCCGGCTCGAAGCCCCCAGCCCTCGGCAACAAATCCAACCAGCGGCGGCGAGATCAGGAATCCCAGACGCATCAGCCACGAGACCACGCTCAACCCGGTGCCTGGGGCAAGGCCCGGCAGCCTGTCTGCGTGTTCCATCGCGGCCGGAACCAGGGTCGCCACGCCAAATCCGGCAGCCGCGAAACCCAGCACGCTTCCCGGCACCGACGGGAAGGCCAGTGCCAACCCCATGCCGAGGATGAGGCAGACGGCACCCATTTGGGCGACCAAACGCTGTCCGAAGCGGTCAACCATGCCGTCGCCAAGAATTCGACCCACAAACTGGGCGCCGACGAGCGAAATATAGCCAAGGGCCGCGAAAGAGGCCGAAGTCCCCAGCGAATCGGCAAGATACAGCGCGGCCCAGGAGTTGCCCGCGTCCTCCGTCATGACCCCCGCGGTGGAAATCAGCACCAACGCGACCATGATCCACAGGGTGTGGTTGCGCGGCGTGCGCGCCGTGCCCGGGGAGGGATCGGCAGGGCGGTCCTCGGATACCTCTTCGAGTCCGGCTTGCGGTTTTCCCATGGGAAGGCAGAATTTGAGGGCGGTCAAGGCGACGGCCGCGAATATCAGCAGCGAGATGCCCAAGTGCACGCTCAGCGACAGGTTCAACGCCATGGCTCCGGCGGCCATGGAACCGCCAAGGACGGCGCCCACCGACCACAATGCATGGAAAGAATTGAGGATCGAGCGTCCATAGCGTCGCTGCACAAGGAGCCCGTGGGAATTCTGCGCCACATCGGTGATGGCATCCATTGCGCCGCCGAGCAGGAAGCCCGCGGCGAGCAGCGCGAGGCTCGGGGCCGAGCCGGCGCCGAGCAGCGCAGCTCCGGTGAGCATGGTTCCGGCCACGGCCACGAGGGCCGAGCCAAAGCGGCGAATGAGCCAGCCGGCCGCCAGGCCGGCAATGATTGCGCCTACCGGCCAAGCGATCACCAGAAAACCGTAGGCCGCTTCGCCCAGCCCGAAAGTGTCCTTCAGCTCGGGAAGGCGCGGCGCCATATTTGCGAACAACGCACCATTGGTCAGAAACAAGGCCGATACCGCGCCGCGCGCCCGGCGGTCGGCGCTATCGATGGAGGTCGGGGTCACCGGGAATTCATCGGTTCTGCGTTTCGAAGGGCGCGGTTGCCCGGACCAATTCGATGCCGCGCGAGATGGCCCCTTGCAATGCCACCTCCGCGCCCAGCTCGGAAACGGCCAACTGCACACAGGTGAGCTCTGGTTCCCTGGCTAATTCACGGTCGGCGATATCGATCACCGGCTGCAGGATTCCCGCCATGGCACCCGAGAGAATGACCTTCTGCAGCCCGGCGAAACCGGAAATCACGGCCACGACCTTTGCCAGCCGCCGCCCGAGCGATTCCAGGATTTCCAGTGCCAACGGATCTTGCTGCGCGGCCGCTTGGAAAACATCCTCGGCGCGCACCAGTTCGGCGGGAATCCGCCGAAGCGAGCTTTCGGCCCCGCCTGCCAGTGCATGCCTCGCTTGTTCTCGTGCGAGGTAGCCAAGCCCCAGCGCATCGCCCACCCCGGTGACATGCGAAAGGAAGCGCATCTCTCCGGCTAGCCCGTGGGTTCCGCGCAACAGGTGCCCGTCGATGACCACTCCGGCACCGAATCGTTCGCCGACCATCAGCGCGGCGAAGGAATCGGATTCTTCGAGTCCAAGTTCCGCCACCGCCGCCAGGTTCGCGTCGTTTTCAACCGAGAACAGGTGGGTATATTCCGCCAGCTGCGCACGCCAGTCCGGGTTCATCGCGGCCCAGAAGCCATCGGCCACCTTTGGCGAAGAACCACCGGAATCCACCGGAGCGGGGACCCCGATAACCAGGGCGCCGAGCTTTTGAACTCCGTGCTTCTCCAGGGTTCCGCGAAGAAGTTCCTCGGTGATGCGAAGCCGTTCTTCCCCGCATGCTCCCGGCTCCACGCTCAGGGACCGGCGTTCAATCTCCTTGCCGCGCAGGTCGGCGAGCGCCAGCGAGATCCGGTGTTGGCCGGCGTCGATTCCGGCGACTACCGATTTGGCGGCGTCGAGTTCATAGCGCAGGGCCGGACGGCCTTTCGAGTATGCTCCGGCGGCACGGGTGTCCTCCGCTTCACGCAGCCAGCCGGTGGCCACGAGCTCTTTTGCCTGGTTCAGCACGGTTGCCCGGGTGAGCGAGGTGAGCTCGATGAGCTCGCTGGCGGTCACCAGCCCGCGATCCCAGGTCGCCTTGAGGACCTTTTGGGTATTCAGGCGTCGCATGGAGGTGGCGCCGGGCTCCGTCGCGGAATGCTGGTTGCTGGAATCGGTCATTGATTTCACCATTTGAGTATAGACGGATATTTATATAGATGCTAAATTTACTGAGAAAATAAAGTGACCCACTTCATTCGACCGTCGGAGATACCCATGAACATAGGATCTACCACGCTGTCCAGAGCCCTGTCCCGCAGAACATTCATCTCGTCTTTGGCAGCCGCAGGGACCCTGATGCTCGCGGGCTGCGGCGCTACCAGCACTCGCACCTCGATTCGATTCAACCAGTCAAAGCCGGAGGTCGTCCCCTACTTCCGCGACCTGCTCAGCGAGTTCAACGGCGCCCAATCTTCCATATCCGCGGTCCACGAAGTGACGGCCGGACTCTCGGCGGCCTTTGCCCGCAACGACCCGCCGGATCTTGGCTGCTTGAACTACAACTACGAGATGGCACGCTTCCAGGAACGCGGCGCGCTATCGGACCTTTCGGATCTGCCACAGGTCCAGATGAACGCTCCCTTCGTCAACGAACTGCTCGCGCTCTATCCGGATTACCCGGGGCGCACCTCGGTGCTGCCCTACTCGATGATGGGTGCCGCCGTCCTGTACAACAAGGATATTTTCGCCAAGCACAAGCTGGCCATCCCGCAGCGCTACTCGGAATTCGTGGCGTTATGCGAAGAGCTCGTGGACCTGAAGGTCACCCCGATCTACTCCACCTTCAAGGACGCGTGGACCGCATCCCAGGGACTGGCGGACTACACCCTGGGCGGAGCCGTGGACATCAACAAATTCTTCGCCGCGCTGCGAAGCGTCGGCGCGGATTTCACTCCCGGCTCCGAACTGTCCTTCTCCCGGGCCTTCACCGACCCGCTGCTGCGCATGCAGGAACTGGCCAAGTTCTCCAATAAGGATGCGGCGAACCGCGGCTACGGCGACGGCAACCTCGCCTTCGCCAACGGCCAAGCGGCCATGTACCTCCAAGGCCCCTGGGCACTGCCCGAAATCTCCAAGACCAACCCCAGCGCCAATATCGGCACCTTCCCGCTGCCCATGACCGAGGATCCGGACGATCTGAAGGTCCGCGTCAATATCGACCTGGCGCTCTGGATCCCGGAACAGTCCGAGCACCAGGATGAAGCGCGTGAACTGCTCGAATTCCTCTGCCGGCCCGAAGTCCAGAACCCCTATAACGAGATGGCCCTCGGTTTCGGAGTGCGCTCGGACTCCCCTCCGGCCAAGGACAAACGCCTGGTGCAGCTGCAGCCCTATATCGATCGCGGCAAGGTCTTCCAGGGAGTTTCCACCGCCATCCCGCGCACCATCCCCTTCGAGAACTACATGCAGGGCCTCGTGACCGGAAGCAGCGTAGAACAGACGTTGGCCACCCTCGACGCGGACTGGGCTCGACTAGCCCAGCGCGGCTAGTCAGCTAAGGACGAATCATGGCTCTGACGACCTCAATCAAACCCACGCCCGAAGCTCAACCCGCCGCGCCTGCGCGCCCGCCACGGCGCCGGCGTATCGAATGGACCTATCTGGCATTCCTGCTTCCCGCGCTGATCTGCTTCACCATCGCCATTACGGTTCCCGCATTGATGGGCATATTCTTCAGCTTCACCGACTCGGTCGGCTTCGGCGACTACCAGATCATTGGCCTGACCAACTACCTGGCTCTGTTCACCGACCCGGCCATCATCGGCGCCTACGGCTTCACCCTTGGTTTCGCATTCATCACCGTGATCATCACCAACCTCATCGCCTTTCTGCTCGCCATCGGGCTGACCGCGCAGATCCGTGCGCGGGTCGCGCTACGGGCCATCTTCGTGATGCCCATGGTCATTTCGGGCATCGTGATCGCCTACGTTTTCAATTTCGTCTTCTCCAACACCTTGCCGGCCTTCGGAGAAACCATCGGATTGGACTTCTTGAAGTCCTCAATTCTGGCCAACCCCGACTACGCCTGGATCTCCATCGTGATCGTCACCGCCTGGCAGGCGATCCCGTCGGCCATGCTGATCTACATAGCCGGGCTGATGGCGATTCCCTATGACCTCTACGAGGCTTCCTCGCTCGACGGAGCCAGCGCCTTCGGGCAGCTCAAGGCGGTGACCTTGCCGCTCATGGTGGGGTACATCGGAATCAACATGATCATTGGCTTCAAGAACTTCCTCGGTGCCTATGACATCATCGTCGGCCTGACCAATGGCGGACCGGGAGTAGCCACACGCTCCATCGCCATGACCATCTTCACCGGATTTGAACGCGGCGATTACGCCTACCAGATGGCCAACGCCACCGTCTTTTTCCTCATTTCGCTGATGATCGCGCTGCTCCAGCTGCGCCTGACAAGTAAGGGAGTGGCCAAATGAGCGTTACCCTCCAGCAACGGCTGAACAAGCGTTCCCGCGCACGAATTGGACGCGAACGCATCAATTGGTGGGCCACCGGAGCGCTGGTGGCCTGCGCCCTCACGGTGCTCATCCCCTTGTTCGTGACCGTCTCCATGGCGTTCAAGTCGGCCGCTCAAGCAGTTGACGGGAAAGCCTTCTCGCTCCCGCGCCCGTTCTCCATCGAGGGTTTCACCGCGGCCTGGGAGCTGGTCAATTTCCCCCGCGCCTTCACCATCTCGCTGCTGATCACCCTGGCCACGGTGCTCGGCGGAGTGATGCTCGCTTCCATGGCTTCCTATGCGATTCACCGCAACTGGCATAAGCGCCTCTACCGGCTCAGCTTCTACTACCTGCTGGCCGCGATGTTCCTCCCGTTTCCGGTGCTCGCGCTCTCCCAGGTGAAGCTCACCGGACTCTTCGGGCTGGATAACCCGGTAGGCGTAGCCATTCTGCACGTGATGTTCGGGCTGTCTTTCAACGTCCTGCTCTTCACCGCCTTCCTGCGCGGCCTGCCCGGAGAGCTGGAGGAAAGCGCCCGCATCGACGGCGCAGGCACCTGGACCACCTACTGGCGGATCATTTTCCCGCTGATGGCGCCGATGAGTGCCACCGTGGCGATCTTCGCGTTTCTGGCCTCCTGGAATGACTTCATGATGCCTTCGCTGATCATTGCCGAACAGGCCGACCAGACCCTGCCGGTAGTCCAGCAGCTTTTCCAGACCCAGTTCTCAAATAACTACAACGTCTCCTTCGCCTCCTACCTGATGGCGATGGCGCCAAGCATCGTGGCCTACCTGTTCACCCAACGCTGGGTCATGTCCGGGCTCACCCAAGGGGCGGTGAAATCCTAAGCCGCCCCTCCCCTGAACCATCTACATTTAGAAGCAGACAACATTTCCGGAAGGAAGCAAGATGACCTTGCAAGATACGCAGAACTCCGCCGGCCTTTCGCCGGATGCCAACTGGTGGCGCCAGGCCGCCGTCTATCAGATTTACCCGCGCAGCTTCGCCGACGCAAACGGCGACGGCCTGGGCGACCTGCCCGGCATCACCTCCAAGGTCCCCTACCTGAAGGAGCTCGGAATCGATGCCGTCTGGCTCTCCCCGTTCTACCCCTCGGCCCTCGCCGACGGCGGCTATGACGTGGACGACTACCGCGATGTTGATCCCCGCCTTGGCACGCTGGAGGATTTTGACCGGATGGCCGCTGCGCTGCACGCTGCAGGCATTCGGGTCATCGTGGATATCGTGCCGAATCATTCCTCGGACCGCCACGAGTGGTTCAAGGCGGCGCTCGCCGCACCGAAGGGATCGGCCGAGCGCGAGCGCTATATTTTCCGTGACGGCCTGGGCCAGGATGGCGAGCTGCCGCCGGCCGATTGGGAATCCTTGTTCGGCGGACCGGGTTGGACCGCCGTGGGCGACGGCCAGTGGTACCTGCATCTTTTCGCCAAGGAACAGCCGGACTTCAATTGGTCCAATGAAGAAGTCCGCGCAGACTTCCGCAAGACCTTGAGATTCTGGTCCGACCGCGGGGTGGATGGCTTCCGCGTGGATGTGGCCCACGCGCTGACCAAGGACATCCCGTTGACCGAGCTGCCGGATAAGGCACAACTCGACGCCCACCCATGGGACGGCACCCATCCGATCTGGGATCGCGACGAGGTGCATGAGGTCTACGCCGAATGGCGTGAGGTCTTCAACGAATACGAGCCACCGCGCATTGCGGTCGCCGAAGCGTGGACCAATGCCGACCGCCGCCCTGCCTATGCCCGGGCCACCGGGTTGGGCCAAGCGTTCAACTTCGATCTGCTGCAGGCGGACTTCGAAGCCGAGGCGTTCAAGAAGATCATCTCCTTCAACCTCGCTCAGGCTTCCGCCGCCGGCTCGTCGACCACGTGGGTGTACTCGAACCACGATGTGGTTCGCCACGCCACCCGCTATGGGCTGGAAGCAACCGGCGATCCGGACGCAGCGAAGACTTGGCTGCTGCAGGGTGCGGATCCCGCCCGGGTGGATGTGGAGCTGGGGCTGCGCCGCGCTCGCGCGGCGACCCTGCTGGAGCTGGCGCTGCCCGGCAGCGCTTACCTGTACCAGGGCGAGGAATTGGGACTTCCGGAGGTGACAGGCATTCCGGATGAGCAGCGCCAGGATCCCGCATTCTTCAGGAATAAGGCAGTGGAAGTCGGCCGTGACGGGTGCCGCGTCCCGCTGCCCTGGGAAGCGAGCGGTTCCTCCTTCGGGTTCGGCTCCGGCGAAGCGCATCTGCCGCAGCCAAAGGATTTTGGCCGGTACGCGGTAGCGGCACAGTCCGGGGTCGAGGGCTCGACGCTGGAACTCTACCGCGAGGCATTGAAGCTGCGCCGCGAGCTGCAAAGCGACGAATCGCTCTCCTGGCTGGCGACCGAGTCCGGCACGCTCGGCTTTTCCCGGCCGAATGGTTGGGTGAGCTTCACCAACTTCACCGCGCAGGCTCAGCAGCTGCCGGCCGGTGAAGTCCTGCTGGCGAGCGGTCCGCTGGATGCAGAAGGCCAGCTTCCCGCGGCAACCACCGTGTGGTTGCGCCAGCGCTAAACGAGGAGCTTTCCGACAAATCCGCGGGCCGGGCCGAATGCGCAAGCATTTGGCCCGGCCCGCAGCCTTCTCCCCGCACTGGCTAAAGTGACCCTTGACACAGCTCGCATTTCCGACTTGACTGAGAGTCAATCAATCGATTGATTGATTGACTCTCAGTCTTTGGGCGAAAGCGATTCAAGAGCATGGACATCGACCAGGTACAGCGAGCGGCCGTCGCACGCTTCGCCCAGCAGGGCTTCGCCGCCACGGGAATCAGGGAACTGGGCACCGCGGCCGGCATCAACTCGGCCACCCTCTATCACTATGTCGGCAGCAAGCAGGATCTGCTCATGCGGATCATCTCCGACTGCCTGAACGCCATGATCGCCGGCGGCCGCGCAGCAATCGCCGGCGAGCAACAACCCACCCGGCAGCTCGCGAGGCTGATCGCTTTCCATGTGGCATTCACCGCCACCAATCCGCTCACCGCGCGTGTCGCCGAATACGAGATGCGCGCCCTGACCGGTCCGGCGCAGGAACAAATGCAAGCACTCCGGGACCACTACGAATCGCTCTTCTCCAAGGTGCTGGCTGCCGGCCAGGCGGCCGGCGAATTCGCCACCGATGACCTGACCATGGCACGACTTGCGGTGATGGAAATGGGCACCGGCGTGGCCCACTGGTACCGCCCGGACGGAAGGCTCAGCCTGAGCCAGGTCCAGCAAAACTTCGTTGCCATGGCCTACAGAATTCTTGCGGTCACCGAAGCGCCGCAGCAACTCGGCGACCTATTGGCCATTCCACGCCGGCTCGCGAGCGAACCGGCCACCATCCAAGCCCAGCAGACCGTCAGCTAAGGAACCCAGTGAAGACCCTGCACTCACAGCTCGACACCAGCTCCGCTGCCTACCAGCGCAACGCGGCCGAATACACGGCGCTCACCGATGAGCTCCACCGCCGCCTGGAGCGCGCCGCCCGCGGCGGATCCGAGAAATCCCGCCAGCGCCATGTGGACCGCGGCAAGCTGCTGCCCCGGGACCGCGTCAACCAGCTCCTGGACGACGGCTCCCCCTTCTTGGAAATCGCCCCGCTGGCCGCCGAGGACATGTACGACGGGGCGAGCCCGGGCGCCGGCATGATCGCCGGCGTTGGGCTGGTGCACGGCCGGCATGTGCTGGTCATCGCCAATGACGCCACGGTCAAGGGCGGCACCTACTTCCCGATCACCGTCAAGAAGCATTTGCGCGCCCAGGAGATCGCGCTGGAAAACGGCCTGCCCTGCGTCTATCTGGTCGACTCCGGCGGAGCGTTCCTGCCCATGCAGGACGAGGTCTTCCCGGACCGCGAGCATTTCGGCCGGATCTTCTTCAACCAGGCGAACCTGTCGGCCAAGAAGATCCCGCAGATCGCCGCGGTGCTCGGCTCCTGCACCGCCGGCGGCGCCTACGTCCCGGCGATGAGCGATGAAACGGTGATCGTGCGCAACCAGGGAACCATTTTCCTCGGCGGCCCTCCCCTGGTGAAGGCCGCCATCGGCGAAATCGTTACCGCCGAAGAACTGGGCGGCGGGGATCTGCATGCCAAAACCTCCGGAGTGGTGGACCACCTGGCCGAAACCGACGAACATGCGCTCATGATCGTCCGCGACATCCTCTCCACGCTCCCGGAGAATCCCGCCCCGGCCTGGAGAATCGCCGAGCAGGTGGCCGAGCCGCGCTACCCGGCCAGCGAATTGGCCGGCTGCGTGCCGGTAGACGTCAATGCCCCCTACGACGTCCGCGAAGTCATCACGCGGTTGGTCGACGGCAGTGAATTCCATGAATTCAAGGCCGAGTACGGCACCACCCTGGTCACCGGCTTCGCCCGTATCCACGGCCACCAGGTGGGCATCATCGCGAACAACGGCGTGCTGTTCTCCGAGTCCGCGCTGAAGGGCGCGCACTTCATCGAGCTCTGCGACCAGCGCGGCATTCCGCTGCTCTTCCTGCAGAACCTCGCCGGGTTCATGGTGGGCCGCGACTACGAGGCAGATGGCATCGCCAAGCACGGAGCCAAGATGGTCACCGCCGTAGCCACCGCACGCGTGCCCAAGCTGACCGTGGTGATCGGCGGATCCTTCGGCGCCGGAAATTACTCGATGTGCGGCCGGGCCTACTCCCCGCGCTTCCTGTGGATGTGGCCGGCGGCGCGCATCTCGGTGATGGGCGGAAACCAGGCCTCTTCCGTGCTCTCCACGGTCAAGCGCGACGGCATCGAAGCCTCGGGCGGAAGCTGGAGCGCCGAAGACGAAGAGGCCTTCAAGGCGCCCATCCGTGAGCAGTACGAGAGCCAGGGAAACCCCTACTACTCCACCGCACGCCTGTGGGACGACGGAGTCATCGATCCGGCCGATACCCGCCGGGTCCTGGGCCTGGCCCTGGACGTCTGCGCCCGTCAACCATTGCCGGAGACCTCCTTCGGCCTATTCCGGATGTAGCGCGAGGAGACAATCATGGATACAAAACTATTTGACACGGTCCTCATCGCCAACCGCGGCGAAATCGCCGTACGCATCATCCGCACCCTGCGCACCTTGGGGATCCGTTCGGTGGCGGTGTACTCGGACGCGGATGCCGGGGCGCTGCACGTGCGCGAGGCCGATACCGCCGTGCGCATCGGGGCATCCCCTGCCAATGAGAGCTACCTCAGCATCCCCGCGGTGCTCCAAGCCTGCAAGGACACCGGCGCTCAGGCGGTCCACCCCGGATACGGTTTCCTCTCCGAAAACGTGGAGTTCGCCCGCGCCCTTCAGGACGCCGGAATCACCTTTATCGGGCCTCCGGTGAACTCGATCAACCTCATGGGCGACAAGATCCGCTCGAAGAATCACGTGCTCTCCCACCAGGTGCCCGTCGTGCCGGGCATCGCCGAGCCCGGGCTGAGCGATGCCCAGCTGCACGAGGCCGCCGAACAGGTAGGCTTCCCGCTGCTGATCAAACCCTCCGCGGGCGGCGGCGGCAAGGGAATGTTCGCCGTCGAATCCCCGGACCAGCTTCCCGAAGCACTGGCCAGCGCGCGGCGAACCGCGCGCAACGCCTTCGGAGACGAAACCTTGTTCCTCGAACGCCTGGTGCGCAACCCGCGCCATATCGAGGTGCAGATCCTGGCCGATGCGCACGGCAATACCGTGCACCTGGGCGAACGTGAATGCTCGCTGCAGCGCCGGCATCAGAAGGTGATCGAAGAAGCTCCGGCTCCGCTGTTCGAGAACCTCGAGCAGGGCGCGCAAATCCGCGCACGCATCGGGGCGGCGGCCGTGGCCGCCGCAGAGTCGGTGGGTTACGTGGGTGCGGGAACCGTCGAATTCCTGGTCAGCGACGAGAACCCGGACGAGTTCTTCTTCATGGAAATGAACACCCGGCTGCAGGTAGAGCATCCGGTCACCGAAGAGGTAGCCAGGGTCAACGGCAACCGGCTGGACCTGGTGGACTGGCAGGTGCGCATCGCCGCCGGGCAGCGACTGGACTTCGCCCAGCGCGATGTCACGCTCACCGGGCATGCCATCGAGGCACGGCTCTACGCCGAGGACCCCGCGGAAGGGTTCCTTCCTTCGGTCGGAACCATCCTGCGGGTCAGCGAACCGGCCGGCGAACACTTGCGCGTGGACAGCTCGCTGCGCGATGGACTCGAAATCAGCGCGCACTACGACCCGATGCTGGCCAAGCTCATCGCCTGGGGCGAAAACCGCACCGAGGCCGTATCCCGGCTTGACCGCGCCCTGTCCCGATGCGTGGTGCTCGGCGTGCTGACCAACAGCGAATACCTGCGCCTGCTGCTGGCCGACGCGGACGTGGCGGCCGGGCGGTTGGACACGAACCTGATCGAACGGAAGATGCACGAGTTCTCCTTCCGGTCCCCCGGCGCGCGCGAACTGGCGCTGGCGGCCCATTTGGAGCACGGCCGGCTGCACACCGCGGATACCCCGTGGACCCGCCGCGACGGCTGGCGGGCGCAGCACAACCACGGGACACCGCAGCACTATGAAGTGCAAGAGCGGCAAGTTGCGCTCACCGTGCACGGCGGGGACAGCTCAAGCCGCATTCTGCTTGCCGGGGACGAGTACGCGGTGCGGGATCTGGGCTCCGGGAACTACTCCATCAACGGGCAGCGCACCGGGATTCACCACGCGTTCGCCGCGGACGGCACCTTGTGGCTCAGCGAAGACGGGTGGACCGGAGCGGTGCGCAAGCTCCCCCGCGAAGAGGTGCTCGAACGGCACCTGGCCACGCTGGCCAAGGCGTCGGGCACGTTCTCCCCGCATGTCGAGACCCCGATGCCCGGCACCGTGATCTCGGTCCAGGTAGCCGACGGCGAACAGGTGTCCGAGGGGCAGCTGCTGGTCAGCATCGAGGCAATGAAAATGGAGCACCAGCTGCTTTCCCCGGCGACCGGCACGGTGCGCATGACCGGGCTGAGCGTCGGCGATCTGGTGAAGGCCAAGCAGCTGGTGGCCACGGTGGAACCACAAATTCAGGAGCAAAACGCATGAGCGAGCCTACGCAACAACGTTTCGAACAGCGCGGACTGTACTTCGATGAGCTGAAGCTCGGGGCCGCATATGTGCATAAGCCCGGGCGCACGCTCACCGAGGCCGACAACGTGCAGTTCACCACCATGACCATGAACAATCAAGGTTTGCACCTCGACGCGGCGTGGGCCGCAACCCAGCCGTTCGGCCGGCCGCTGGTGAATTCCTTGCTGACCTTGAGCACCATGATCGGCCAATCGGTGGGGCAGCTCACCGAGGGCACCATCGTGGGGCAGCTGGGAATCAATGATGTGAAATTCCCGCACCCCATGTTCCACGGGGACACCCTCTACACCGAAACCGAGGTCACCGCCCTGCGCGAGTCGAAGTCCCGTCCCGGACAGGGTCTGGCCTCGATGACGCACACCGGGCGGAACCAGCACGGGGACATCGTCGCCACCGCGACCCGCACCTGCCTGATGTGGACCCGGCAGGCGCACTTGGACTCCCTGGATTCCACTGAAGCCGCCGCAAATGAGTAGCTTCGCCATGGGCCCCGCGATTCTCTTCTGCCCGGCGGACCGCCCCGAGCGCTATGCCAAGGCCGCCGCACGCGCCGACGCGGTCATCATCGACTTGGAAGATGCGGTGGCGCCGGACAGCAAGGAATCCGCCCGCCGGGCGCTGCTGGACAGCGCCCTGGATCCGGCACGGACCGTCGTGCGGGTCAATCCGGCGGACTCCGAGTTCTTCGCTGCGGATCTGGCGGCGCTGAGGCAGACCGCCTACCGCACGGTGATGCTGCCCAAGAGCGAATCGGCCGCCGATCCGGCGCGCTTGCAAGGCTACGAGGTGGTTGCGCTGTGCGAAACAGCGAAGGGCATCACCAGCGTCTCCGAGATCGCGGCGGCTCCCAATGTGGTCGCGGTGATGTGGGGGGCCGAAGATCTCATGGCTTCGCTGGGCGGAACCTCTTCGCGCACGGAAGAGGGGAACTACCGCGAGGTGGCACGCTTCGCCCGTTCCCAGGTGCTGCTGCACTCGGTAGCCCAGGGCAAGGCAGCGATCGACTCGGTCTACCTGGATATTCCGGATACCGCCGGACTCTTGGCCGAAGCGCGAGATGCCAAGGCCTCGGGCTTCGCCGCCAAGGCCTCCATCCATCCGAATCAGATGCCGGTGATCCGTGCAGCCTTCCGGCCCGGCGAGGCCGAGCTCGAGCGGGCCAAGCGGATCCTCGCCGCGGCCGAAACCAATCCGGGGGTCTTCGCCTTTGAAGGCCAGATGGTCGATGAACCGCTATTGCGCCAGGCACGGGTAACGCTGGCCGCCGCCAAGCATCTCGAAGACGGCTAGGCAAACTCAGCGTCTCGCAAACCACCAGAGCAGGCGCAGAAGTGCGATATCACGATCAGCGCAGGGGACGAATCCACGCACTCCAGGCAAGCCTCGCCTCGGATGGATCAAGTCACCGATGAGGACCACCCACTGCACCGGCAATACGCCCGCATTGTGGCGGTCCTTTCGCTTTTGCTGCAATCCCTCCTCTCCGGTGGATGCGTCAGCTTTTCCGCAGGATCCATGAATCAGCGGTGCGAGTTTCAGCCTCCCTTCCCACTAAAGGATGAGGGCGGCTCGTTGACTAGGGTAATTACTCAGGGCTAGGGTCTTAAAGGAGACTAATCGACAAGGAAACTTTCGAATGCGCAATGCACCAACATGTCACGAACACCGGTAGTTGGACGCTGACATTTTATTGAAGCGCAAAAACTCGCTGACGGGGAATCAACCTTGTGCAGGAAGCCAGGGCGTCGATTGCCGATATGGTTGCCACTCCTGCTTCGGTATGCGCAAGCAGGAGCTGCTGCAATGCCAGATGCCGAATTAAACGCAGGCCATTTTCGCGCGGGCCAAAGGAATCTGGGACGCGATTCGCGGTGGTTCATTCACCGCGCAGATGGGCCAAGGACCTGCAGATGCCAGCAAGCAGTTCTTGGCCCAGATGGCGCTGCCACCGCCTGTTCCGGGTAAGAAAAGTAGTAGGCAGGATTAAAATGAGTGCAGATGAAATCAGGTTTCCGACGCTCGGGAACGCCATCGCGGGACGACTGACGACGGGTGCGGTGAAAGGACTTCTGGCCCTGGCCGTTGCCTGGCTGTGCACATGGTTCATCAGCGTGGACGCGACCTTCGGCAAACTCGTTATTGCCTTGATCGTGTCGTTCGTGGTTTCGGAGGTGCTCGGCGCCGTCATCGAGCGCCCAATAGTTGTGCGGGAGTATCGGGCCGCTCCCGGCGGGCTCGGCTACGTGCTGCTCCCGTTGTCGGCGTCGGTGTTGATCGCGTTCGCTTCTGCGTTCGCAGTCACCGGAGCCATGGATGCAGCCGTGTTGATAACTGTCATCGTTGCGGTGATCAACACCAGCGAAGTGCTCTGGCTGCGAAGTTGGGAGCCCGGGCCAACCCCGGACGAGGAGCGAGCCAAGTTCCAGGATTTCAAGGCGATGACTAGTGAATATTTCGCGGAAGATGCCGCGGAGATCAAACGCCAAGCTGGCCACAAGGCACGGGAGCGGTACTACAAGAAGAAAGCCCGCGGGGAGTCAAAGAAACATGGGAACGAGGGCAGCTGACAGCCGCGCGCCGCCGGCGGCTCAGCGGCGAACCCAGCGATAGCGGTGTTCCGGGCGCCCCGCCGAACCATAGCGCGGGCGCAGTTCCACCTGTCCGCGCCGCTCCAGCAGGTCCAGATACCGCCGGGCGCTGACCCGGGAGACCCCGCAGGCCTCGGCGACCTCGGCCGCCGAAATATCCGCGCCCACCCCGCGCACCGCGTCGGCGATGAGATCCAGGGTGGCCTGCGCGTAGCCCTTGGGCAGGCTGCCGGTCGGGGCCGGCGCCGGCACGGATCCCGTCGATTCGGCCTCTTCGCGCAGCAGCACGTCGATATCCGACTGGGCCAAGCGTTCCGGCGCGGCGATCCGCGCCTGGCGGAACAGGTCCAGCCGCCTGCGGAATTCCCCGACGGCGAAGGGCTTGACCAGGTACCCGTCGATCCCCTGGCCGATGGCTCCGCGCACCGTGGGCGCATCGGCGGCTGCGGTGATCATGATGACCCCCACCTGGCTGAACCGGGCGCGCACCTCGGCGAGGACCTCGACGCCATTTCCGTCCGGCAGGTGCACGTCGAGCAGGATCAGCTCGATTCCCGCATTCGCCTCCAGGCAGGCCAGCGCCTCCGCGGCGCGGGTGGCGGTGGCCGCGACACGGAATCCGTCGGTGGATGCAACAAAAAGTTCGTGCATGGCCAGCACATCCGGGTCGTCGTCGACGATCAGCGTTTCGATCTGGCGCATAGCTTAGTTCCCCTGCCCTGTTGCCGCCGGCCACCGGGCGGCGAATTGCGCGCCACCCAGCGCGGAGTCTCCAACCTCGATTGTCCCACCTCTGCGCTGGATAATCCGCTGGACCAGGGCCAGCCCGATCCCATGGGGCTGCGTGCTTTGATCCTTGGCGCTGACTCCGCGGGTGAAGATGCGTTCGGCTTGCTCCGGGGGCACCCCGGGGCCGCTGTCCTCCACCCGCAGTTCGGCCTGCTGCCCGGCCAGCCGGACAAAGACCTCGACCCGGCCCCCGTCGCCGGCCGCCTCGATCGCGTTGCTGAGCAGATTGCCCAGCACGGTCAGCAGGTCGCCGTCGGCCCCGGCGCCCGCCGCGACCAGCGACTGCGCCGACACCTCGAAGGACACCCCATGTTCCCGGGCCACCGCGGCATTTGCCGAAAGCACCCCGGCCAACCCGGGGTCCGGAAGTTCCACCGCGGTGCGCTCCTGCGGACCGGCGATCCGGGTTATGTATTCCTGCGCTTTCTGGTGCGCACCGACGGACAGGTAGCCGGAGAGCACATGCAGCCGGTTGGCGAACTCGTGGGTCTGCGCCCGCAGGGCATCGGCCAGTCCGCGCTGGCCGGCCAGCTCGCGCAGCGAAGCCTCCAGCGCGGTGCGGTCGCGCAGGGTCAGCGTATAACCTGCATCGGCCCGGGCAGCCCCGGCCACCGCATTGCGCCGCGAGACCACCAGCACCCGTTCGCCCACCAGCACCTGCCGGGCCCCTTCCTCGGGCATCGCGCCGAGCAGCGGGTCCAGCACCTCCTCGGCGATGCGGCCCACCACCGATTCGCGCAATCCGAGCAGCGTCTCGGCCTCCCCGTTGCACAGGGTGATCCGCCCCGCGGGTCCCACGCCGAGCACCCCGTCGCTCACCGCGTAGAGCAGCGCATTCTGCGACTGGAGCAGGCCCGGGACCTCATCTGGCTCCACCCCGAAGATGCGGCGGCGAATGGCGCGCGCCGCGGACAGGCTGAGCAGCGTGCCCAGGCCGGCGGCGCCCAGAATCCACGGGGCGAAGCCCACCACGATGGAGTTCAGCTGGGCACGCACCTCGCTTTGCAGGATCCCCACGGAGATCGTGCCGATGATCTGGCCGTCGGCGCGGATCGGCGCCTTCACTCGCAGGGTGGGGCCCAGCGTTCCGGATTCGATCCCGGAAAAGCTCTCCCCCTGGCGCATCAGCGAATGATCGGTGGACACCGGCCGGCCGATCTGCTCCGGGTCCGGGTGCGAAAGGCGGATGTTATCCAGCCCCACCACCACGACGTAGTCCACCCCGGACACCTCGCGGGCCAGCTGGGCGATCGGCGCGATAACCCGTGCGGCGTCCTCGGTGTTCAGCGCGGCGATCACCGCCGGCTCGTTGCCCACATGGCTGGCCACCGTGCCGACCCGCGCATAGGCCTGGTCCTGCACCCGCTGGTCCTCGACCACCATCACCGCGACCGCCACCGCGAGCACGACGGCCAGGACGATGACCACCTGCAGCCCGGCCAGCTGCAGGCGCAAACGACGGCGGCGCGGTAGCGGGGTCGCGGTGGGTCTCATTACCTGCCTTCCGGCGTTAACTTTATTTTTCTTATGGCACCTATGACCCAAACCACGTTTTCGATAGTGGTTTGGATCACTGCATGGGATCGTAGCTAAGACGCTTCCGGCCTGCCGGAATCCCCCTCATCACTCGAACCCTACGGATAGCTATGAGCAAACTCAATTTTAAGAACGTGGCCTTCCTGGTCGCCAGCGTTCTGATCGCCACGCTCGCGCTGGTGACCTCGGCCGCCTCGGGCGGCGAGAACACGGTGCGCGCGAAACTCGTGATCATGGCCCCGGCCTCTCCCGGCGGCGGCTGGGACGGCTTTGCCCGCGAAGCGCAGCAGGCCATCAAATCCGATGGCATCAGCAACAACGTGCAGGTAGTCAACGTCCCCGGTGCCGGCGGCACCATCGGGCTGAGCCAGTTCGCGCAGATGACCGGCCGCTCGGACATGCTGATGGTCACCGGCGGGGTGATGATCGGCGCGATCGAACTCGCCGATTCGGGCACCTCGCTGGAAGACGTCACCCCGATCGCCCGGCTGGCCGATGACTATGCGGTGATCGTGGTCCCCGGCGACTCCGAGCTGGAGACCCTGGCGGACTTCGTTGAAGCCTGGAAGAAAGACCCGGGCGGAACCTCCATCGCCGGCGGTTCGCTCGGCGGCATCGACCACCTGCTGATGGGCATGGCCGCCCGCGAGGTGGGCATCGACCCGCAGTTGGTCAACTACATTCCCTACTCCGGCGGCGGCGAGGCGATCACCTCTGTGCTTTCGGGCACCACCAGCGCGGCCGTTTCCGGCTACAACGAGCTCTCCGACCAGATCGAGACCGGAAGCCTGCGCGCCCTGGCGATCTCCTCCGAAGAGCGCCTGCCCGGCGTGGATGTGCCGACCTTCAAGGAGGCCGGGGTCGACGCGGCCATGGCCAATTGGCGCGGCTACGTCGCCGCCCCGGGCATAACCGCCGAGCAGAAGGCCGAACTGCAGCAGATCGTGGCCGAATTCCATGCCACGGAGCAGTGGAAGGACGCCGTGGCCCGGAATAACTGGACCGACAGCTACATGGTCGGCGATGAGCTCGACGCATTCATCGACGCGGAGATCGCCACGACCACGGATCTCGTGGAAGGACTCGGACTATGAGCACCACCCAGAGCAGAGAAACCATCGAAGACACCGTACGCATTACCGGTTTCTTCTCGGGCCGCAGCGAGCTGGTGGTCACCGCGCTGCTGCTGGCCCTGGCCGTCGCGCTGACCATCGGCACGGCCTCCATGAACGTCATGGGCGATACCGTGCCCGGTCCGCAGTTCTTCCCCTGGATCATCTGCATCGTGCTCTATGCGCTGACGGTGCTGCATGGCCTTTCCGTGCTGCGCACCCGGCGTTTCCCGCAGGGCACCGAAAGCGGCAACCCCGATTTCTCCGCCGAAATGCTGGCCGAATTGGGCGACACCCAGCGCACCGAGGTGCTCGGTGCCAGCGCACAGCGCCCGCGCCGCACCGGCCGGGTGCGCCTGTACTCGGATTGGGCCACGATCGCCTGGATCGTCGGCGGCATCGCCTGCTTCATCCTCGTGCTTCCGGTGCTGGGCTGGATTATTTCCGCGGCCGGATTGTTCTGGGCCATCTGCAAGGCGCTGGGCAGCACCCGCCCGATTTTCGACATCGGGGTCGCCGCCATGGTTTCCTCGATCAGCTATTTGGCGTTCGGCCTCGGGTTGGGCCTCAGCCTGCCCGCCGGGCTCCTGGGAGGTTTGCTCTAAATGGATCAGCTCAGTCACTTAATGGCGGGGTTCGCCGGTGCGTTGACGCTCGTGAACCTCATGTGGGTGCTCATCGGCGCCTTGCTGGGCACGGCGGTCGGCGTGCTGCCGGGCCTCGGCTCCTCGATGGCCGTCGCCCTGCTGCTGCCGGTCACCTTCAGCCTGGACCCCACGGCCGCGTTCATCATGTTCGCCGGAGTCTACTTCGGCGGGATGTTCGGCGATTCCACGGCCGGAATTCTGCTCAATACGCCCGGGGCCTCCTCGGCCATCGCCACCACCTTCGAGGGCCACAAGATGGCCAAGAGCGGGCAGGCGGCCCGGGCCTTGGCCACCGCCGCGATGGGCGCCTTCATCGGCGGGCTGATCGCCACCACGCTGGTGGTGTTCTTCGCCCCCTCGCTGGTGAAACTGGCGACCGCCTTCGGCCCGGCCGAATACTTCGCCTTGGCCGTCTTCGCCTTCGTCGCCATCTCCTCGGTGGTCTCCGAATCGATCATCAAGGGCCTGGGCGCACTGTCCATCGGCCTGGTCCTGGCGCTGATCGGGGTGGATGGAATCTCCGGTTCCGTGCGCTTCACCGGCGGCCTGCCGCAGCTCTTTGACGGGCTGTCCATCGTGGTCATCACCGTGGGCCTGCTGGCCCTGGGTGAAGTCATCCATGTGGCCTCGCGGATCCACCGCGACCCCAGCGCCCTGCGGATCCCGGCCAGCGGCCGGATCAGGCTCAGCGGCGCGGACTTCCGCAAGGCCCTGCCGGCCTGGCTGCGCGGCACCGCCTTCGGCGTTCCCTTCGGCGTCATCCCGGCCGGCGGCGCGGAGATCCCGACCTTCCTTGCCTACGGCACCGAGAAGCGCTTGGCCGCCAAGCGGAAGGATCCGGAGTTCGGAACCACCGGTTCCATCAACGGCGTGGCCGCCCCGGAGGCCGCCGGAAACGCGACCGCCGGCATGGCCATGGGCGCCCTGCTGGCCCTGGGGCTTCCGGTCTCGGCGACCGCGGCGCTGATGATCGCCGCGTTCCAGCAGTACGGCATGCAGCCAGGCCCGCTGCTCTTCGAACGCTCGGGCGACATGGTCTGGACCCTGCTCGCCTCGCTCTTCGTGGGCTTGGTGATGCTGCTGATCATCAACATGCAATTCGCCGGGCTTTGGGCCAAGCTGCTGCTGGTGCCACGGCACTACCTGTATGCAGGAATTACCGTGCTCTCCATGCTGGGCGTCTATGCGGTGAGCTCCTCGGTGATCGACCTTTGGTTCCTGCTGGCCATCGGCATCCTCGGCTTCATCATGCGCCGCTACCAGTTCCCGGTAGCCCCGGTGCTGATCGCCGTGATCCTCGGGCCGCTGGCCGAAACCTCCCTGCGCCGGGCGCTGACCGTGTCCGAGGGCGACCTGGGCTACCTGGTCTCCTCGCCGACCACGATCATCATGTATCTTCTGCTGATCGCCGCGGTGGCGCTGACCATGGTCAAGCATGCGGCGAGCCGTCGCAAGCTGCGCTCCGAGGCGATGGTCCTGCAGGATTCGTAGACCGACTGACTCCATCAATTAAGGGCCGCAGGCCGGGACAATCTTGGGATTGTCCCAGCCCGAGGCCTTGCAGCTCTAGAGCACAACTCAATAACTACGAGCTCACAAATGCCTGCTGCCCACGGATTTCTATCCGTGGGCAGCAGGCATTTTGCGTCGAGTTGCAAGAGCTCGGTTGCTAGTTCGTGTGCAGGCTCTTGTTGCCGTAGTGCACCGCGAAGAACAAGCCAAGGCCCACGAAGAGGTGAATGATGCTTAAGGTGAGCGCGGTAGCGATGTCGCCGGCGGCCATGATTGGCAAGATGATCGAAACAACCGCAACGACCAGACCCAACCACTGGGCGACCTTGCAGAATGCTGGCTTGGCGCGGCCGATAACAAAGACCACCGCACCGAGGATGAGGATCGGCAGCAAGGTGAAACCGTAGACCTGAGCGAAGCCAACGTGCTCACCGGTGTTCTCACCGAGCACCATGGTGGCTCCTGCGGAACTGCCAATGAAGTAGGTGATGACGTTGAGGAAGCCAGTACCAGCGGCGGCAATCAGGACCTGAACGAAGTTAAACGGGCTTTTGGGTTGAGTCTCAGCGTTCATGAGCCGGAGCGCTCCTCTAAATAGTTGATTTTATCCAACTAAGTCTAGAACCTGACCCGCGTTCCGCGCGTCTCACTTGCCAGTGAAATCCGCAACACCCATGCGCCGGCGAAAAGCCAAAGGGGGCTACAGCCGTACACGCAGCCCTCAGTTCGGGCCGAGCACCAAGATCATTCCGAACACGCCAATGGCGATCAGCACCAGGGTAGTCATCAGCACCGCGACGATATCCGGCCTGACCCGCTCGGATTTCACGCCGAGGGCCATGCGCCGGTAGCGAGCGCGCTGCGAGGCAAAGATTCCCAGCGCCATGGTCGCGGAAATTGCGATCATCAACACGATACCCACGCCATAGTGCGGCAGCCAGCGCAAGAAGACGGCACTGACCACAAGGAATGACACCAGGGTACGGCTCCACGCAAATACCGTGCGCTCTGGCTGCAGCCCCGGGTCGGCGATCTGGATGGGCTCGCGCATCAGGCTCGCGAACCGACAATCATCGCCACGGCCGCGATGGAAGCGGCCACTGCGCCGAAGCCCAGGAGCGGAACGATGGCAGGTATCGGCAGCGGGCGTCCGGTGCGCATGCTGCGCTCCACGCGGACCCAGCGGACCGCGGCACCTGCGGCGATCAGAATTCCCACGCCGATGATCAGCACCGCGAGCCAAGTGCGCAGCGGCGAGGGGAAAGCCTCGGCGGCGAAGGCCTCAAGCGCGGTACCACCGGCAAGGAATGCCAGCGAGGTGCGGATCCACGCCAGGAAGGTGCGTTCGTTGGCTAGCGTAAACCGGGGATCCGGCTCCGCGCCATGAGGCAGGACCCAGCGCGAGAGGCGGCTTCGTTCGTGATCAGACATGCCACTCCTACAGGTACGTGTTGCTTCCACTCAGTACATCATGCGCAATGCTCCCTCATCGCCTGAGGATGCTTCGCGTCGCGTTGAAGTCTACAGACCCATTCATAAGTAAAACCATTGTTAATGGTAGTTAAAAACAGTTTTACGAATGTGAGCCAGTGCATAAGAATGGTTGGTAGATACTAGAACAACGAAAGGTCGCAGAGACATGGCCTCCACCAATTTGAATCCCCACGTCGTCACCCTCGGCACCGCAGGCGGTCCACGCTGGTGGACCGGCGAGCACGCTGGCGAGCGGGCAGGAATCTCCACCGCGGTAGTCGTCGGTGACAGCGTCTACCTCGTAGATGCCGGCACCGGCGTGGGAAACCAGCTGATGAAGGCGGGCTACAGCCCGGCGAACCTGCGCGGCATCTTCCTCACCCACCTGCACTCCGACCACAGCATCGACCTGGCCTCGCTAGCCATCTTCGGGCTGTTCACGCTGCCCGCCGATAAGGAACCCATCGCCATTGTCGGCCCCGGCGAGCGCGGCGCCTTGCCACCGGCTTCCCCGAGGGCGAGCGTTCCGCCGCAGGCGCTCTACCCGCAGAATCCGACGCCGGGCACCGCCTCGATGTTCGATCATCTGATGCAGGCCTACGCAACGGACCTCAACGACCGGGTGATCAACGCCTTGCGGCCCTCCCCGCTGGATCACTTCTCGGCCCAAGACATCCAGATTCCTGCGGGCACCGGTTATCACCCGAATGAGAACCCGACGCCGGAGGCATTCAAGCCATTCGTGATCTACCAAGATGAATTGGTGACGGTGAGCGCCACGCTGGTGAAGCATCCGCCGATTGCGCCGGCCTTCGCATTCCGCTTCGACACCAGCGAAGGCTCGGTCACCATTTCCGGAGACACCTCGCCTTGCCAGAACCTTGTCACGCTGGCCCGGGACACGGACCTGCTGCTGCATGAAGCCATCGATTTCGAATGGGTCCAGCGCACCTACGGTTCGATTGGAACGCTGGAATCCCAAGCCTCCATGGACCATCACCGACGGGCCCACACCTCGGCCGAACAGGCCATCGAGATCGCGGCCCAAGCCGGGGCACGCACCCTGGCCCTGCACCACCTGGTGCCGGGCACGACCCCGCTATCCGTCTGGCATTCGCACGCCGATAAGTTCTCCGGTACCTACTTGGTCCCCGACGACCTCGATAAAATATCCTTCTCCCGCATCCACAGTGAAATGGCGGCATCCCGATGAGCAATGCAGTGAAGCCACAAAACCAGCCGACGGGCGATGGTGAGCTCAAAGTTCCCTCGCTCAATTCCCCGCAGATGCGTCGCATCCTCGCCTCGAGCTTCATTGGAAGCGCGATCGAGTTCTACGACTTCATCCTCTACGCCACGGCCGCCTCGCTGGTCTTCAACAAGGTGTTCTTCATCGGGCTCACCCCCGGCGTGGCGCTCTTCGCCTCCTTCTCCACTCTTGCCGTTGGCTACCTGGCCCGCCCGCTGGGCGGAATCGTCTTCGGCCACTTCGGCGACAAGGTGGGCCGCAAGGGCGTGCTGATCACCTCGATGGCAATGATGGGCGGCGCATCGACGCTGATCGGCCTGCTGCCTCCGGCCGCTCAAATCGGCATGATCGCGCCGATCGCGTTGATCACGCTGCGCATCGTCCAGGGCCTGGCCGTGGGCGGCGAATGGGGAGGCGCCATGCTGATGGCACTGGAGCACGCCCCGAAGGAACGCCGCGGCTTCGCCGCGAGCTTCGCGAATATGGGTGGACCGGCCGGTGCGGTGCTGGCGACCCTCGCAGTTTCCGCGGTCTCCATCCTGCCCGATGACCAGTTCCTGGCTTGGGGCTGGCGAATCCCGTTCCTGATCAGCATCGCGCTGGTAGGCATCGGCCTGATCATCCGGCTCAAGGTCGCCGAGTCCCCGCTCTTCCTCGCCTTGGAAGGCAAAGCCGAAGAACGCAAAACCCCTTTCCTGGAGGTCATCACCAAGTACCCCGGTTCGGTGATCCGCGGAACGCTGGTCGGCATGAGCTCCTACACGGTGCAGGGCCTGATGACCGTCTGGGCCGTCGCCTATGTGGTTGAAGAGGTCGGCATGGACCGCACGGCCGTGCTGAATGTGAAGGCCATCGGCGCTACGCTGACCGTTATCGGCATCTGGTTCGCCGCCCGCTACTCCGACAAGCTCGGTCGCCGCCCGGTCATGATGGTTGGCATCGCCGCCGGCGCGGTAATGGCCCTGCCGATCATGTGGATGCTGGAAATGGGCGAGCTGTGGCTCTTCGCCATCGCCCTGTTCATCGCCAACGGCATCATCCAGGCCACGATCTTCGGACCCTTCGGCGCTTTCACCGCCGAGCTGTTCCCCACCCGGATCCGCTACACCGGCGCTTCGCTGGTGTACCAGCTCTCCTCCACCGTGGGGGCAGGCTTCACCCCGATGATCGTTACCGGCTTGGTGCTACTCGGTGGCGGAACACTGTGGATCGCCGGCGCCGTCTGGGCGGGCGCATTCATTGTCGCCGGGCTTGCCATACGTGGGGTGAAAGAGGGCCGCGAGGCGGATCTCGAAGCGGAAAACCTGTAGCCTCGCTGAACAGATCCAGGGTTGGCTGGAGTCGCAAAGACTCTAGCCAGCCCTGTTTTCTTTTTCGGCTCCAACCTCTTCACAGAAGTCGAGGAATGCGCGCAGCCGCAGGCTCGGACGGTTTGATGCAGTATAGGCGACACAAATATCGCTCTCGCCGACCGGACCCTCAATTTCCAGGATCGCCAGCGGCAGTCCGTCATAGCTGAGATTGACCGGGGGCCGCTGCACCAGCACCGTGTAGCCCAAACCCCGGGCAACCAAACCGCGCACGGCCTCGAAGCTCTGCGAACTCCAACGCACCTTGGGATCCAGGCCCGACATCCGCAGATTCACCAGCTGGTTATCGCGCACCGTCGGAATGTCCAGGGACACGAAATCGTCTCCCGCCAATTCCGACAGCGCCACACTGCCTCGCTTGGCCAGACGGTGGTTGCCTCCGACCAGGACATACGGCCGCCCCGACATGACGCGGCGCCACCCCACGTGCGGCAGGAGATGCCGAGTGTGCGTGAGCACCGCATCCAGATGCCCCTGCAGCATCCGCTCCTGCAGCTCGGCGCCATCTCCCTCGAGGAGGGTCACCTGCAGGTCCGGGTGCACGTTGGTGAAGCGTTCGCAGATCACCGGAATCCAGAAGGCCGCCAGCGAGGAGTAGCAGCCGATGACCAGCGGTCCGGAGAGCTTGGTTTGGCGTTCCACGATTTGATCCTGCACCTCTTCGGCATGGCGCACCAGCTGCTTGGCATCGTGGAGGAAGTCCGTACCTACCGCGGTGAGGACCACGCCGCGCGCCCGGCGCCGCACCAGCAGCTGCGATCCCACCACCCGTTCAAGTTCGTCCATCGCCTGCGACATGGCGGCCTGCGAAATATGGCAGGCGCCGGCGGCCGCGGAGATGGACCCGGTTTCGGCGACGGCGACAAAATACTGTATTTGACGCAGGGTGTAGTTGATCACCCACTCAGTCTAGCCAGCGGCCTAAAACCCACCGAAGCGGATTCCATGAAGCATGCTGCGCACCGCCGTTCGGAACAACCTGGTCGGAGGCGCCTTGGAGCGGACACCTACAATCGAAATGCCCGTTATCTTCAGGCATGCCCGCTTATTGAAGAGGATATAAGTTGCCGCGATGCAGAACTTTCAGAAATACGCTGAGGATCCTCTTCGGGAGGGGAGCAGCCCAGCCCCTATCCCGAGCTGGACTTCATCGAACCGATCATCGCGGTCGTGGCAGACGAGCGCCAGCGCTACAGGCTCGAACAAGAGCTTTCAAGCATCGAGGTCAGCTGGGAGACCCGCGGAGTTTTCGACTGCGGCGAGCATCGGATTGCCGCTGGAGATGTCCTCTACCTCGCGCATTCATTTCTGGCACCATATGCCACGGATTCTGCAGGGAACATGCGCTACGGAATCATGCAATCGCCGAGTCCGAGCGCCGCCTACTATCGGAAGGACACCGCGGACCGCGAGTTACCAGTGCTTTATCTGCAGCGAGTTGTTGTGGGCGAGGTGCATCCAGGGGGTACCGGCGAGCTGCTCGGTGATTGTTGCGCTACACGCAGCAGGCCCGGCGCTCAAGATGAGGGCTGGGCCTGCCCGCTCTGTGGATGCTACTTCGAGGCGCCGATGGCCCAAACCCGCGGCAGCTCGGTGCCGTTGACCGCCAGATCGCCGATCAGCCGGGCCTTGAACACCCACGGGTTGTGGTTGCCGGCGGTGCGGGCATTGCGCCAGTGCCGATCCAGATTCTTCGAAACGCTGGTAGCCGAAGCGGCCAGCGCGTCGAAGGCGTGGGTGATCGCGTTGAGCACCAGCGGGGTGAGCACCACCTGGGCCTGCGCACTGGCCAGCTCGGCCGCATCATTGGCCGCCTCGTCTTCCTCCGCCGTCGCCTCGCCCTCGTGCAGCGCCAGCGCGGTTTCATAGGCTCCCTGCAGGGACTGCGACACGCGTTCCACGGTTCCGGCCGCCGCGAACGCAGCCGCCGACACCTCGCCGATGACCTGCAGCAGCTGCGGATCCTCGGCGGCCACGTTGGCGGCGCCGTGGCTGAAGGTGCGCTTGCGGGCCTTCAGCTCGGCGGCGAAGTCGCGTTCGGCGGCCTTGGCGGACCCGGCCAGCACCACCAGCAGCACCTGCTGGTAGAAGGCGGTCTGGTACTTGAAGCGGGTGTCGAAGTCGATCAGGTCCTCCTCGGCGACGACCGCGTCGGTGAAGGTGGAGGTTCCGGTGCCGGTGGTGCGCTGTCCGAAGCCGTCCCAGTCATCGGCCAGCACCACGCCGGGCTGGTGCCGGTTGACCGCGGCGATCACGCGCTTGCCGGTATCGGTGCGCTCGGCGTAGGTATCCAGCCAGTCGGCGAAGATCGAGCCGGTGGAATAGTACTTGGTGCCGTTGACCAGGAACCCTCCCTCGCCATCCGGGGTGACCTTGGTGATCACCTCGCCCACCTTCACGGTGCCGATCTCGGTCCAGGAGTTCCCCACCAGCTCCCCGGCGGCAAAGCGGGCCAGCCACTTGTCGCGCCCCGGCCCCGGGGCGGCTACCAGGCGGTCTTCGACGAAAGCGAAGTGGGCGCGCAAGGCCTGGGCGATGCTGGAGTCCGCGGCGGCCAAGTCCACGAGCAATTCGAAGAGCTCGGCCAAGGTGGCCCCTGCCCCGCCGTGGGAGACCGGGACGCGCAATGCGCCGAAGCCGGCGGCGGCCAGCTCGGCCACCTGCTGGTGCGGCAGTTCTCCGCTGCGGTCGCGTTCGGCGGCGCCGGCGGCGATCTTTTCAAAGTGCGGGGCGAAGCGGGTTTTCAATTCAGCCAGGCGGTTGGCGGTGGCAAGTACGGTCATCAGTTCGGTCCAATCCGTGGGTGCGGTTGAGGTTTAGGTGTAGAGCGAGAGCGGCTGGGTTTCCCCGCGCAGGAAGTACGCGCCGACCTCGATTTTCTTGTAGTCCACCGGGTCGTGCAGCGAGTGGGTGCGCACATTGCGCCAGAACAGATCCAGGCCCACATCATTCTGCGTAGAGGAGGAACCGGTGACCTCGAAGATGCGGTTGGCGACCTCCACGCCGATCTCGGTGGAGACCACCTTGGCCTCGGCGATTTCCACCGCCAGCGCCGCGCGTTCAGGCTGGGTGACGTTCCCCGCCTTGGCCAGCAGCGCATCGAATTTGCGGCCGAGCTTCTCGGCCAGCGCGGCCACCGCGGCGGTGCGCGCCTTCAGCTCGCCCACGGTGCGCTGGAAGACGACGTCCTGGGAGTAGGTCTCCGCCGCCGAGAGGAACCAGGCGTTCTTGCGGCCCAGCAATATCTGCTTGCCGCGGGCCAACGCGCCCTCGGCGATGCCCAGGTAGAAGTTCGCGAAGGCCAGCTGGATCCCGGGGGTGAGCAGGGTGGACACCGGCTCGTCGGTCACCGCCCCGAGCAGATCGGCGGCCTCGATGCGCACGTTGTGGTACTTCAACGAGTTCGAGGCGCTCAAGCGCTGGCCCAGGTAATCCCAGTCATCGACGATTTCCAGCCCTTCCCGGTCGCGCGGGAGGACGAAGGCCAACACTTCGCCGTGGCGCGGGCCTCCGGAGACCTCGGCGTTGACGACGATCACCTCGCCGACTCCGGAGCCGGTGGAGAAACGCTTGAAACCGTTCAGCCGGAAGCCATCGTCCTCCGCGGTGAGCGTCAGCTGCGGGTCCACCGGATTCACCGAATCGCCCCAGAGCCAGCCTCCGGCCACGGTCCGCTGCCACCACGCGGCCTGGGCTTCGGCCGGAGCGTAGAAGGCGATGCCGGACTGGTTGATGTAGTGGTAGGCCAGCAGCTGGGAGATGGACCCGTCGGCCGCGGCCAGGATGCGGATGGTTTCAAAAGCGGTGGCCCAGTGCGCTCCGGCTCCCCCGAATTCGGCCGGAACCAGCAGGTTCAGCAGCCCGGCCTCGCGCAGCAGCTGCACCTCGGCGAAGGGCTGCTCGTTTTTGCGGTCGCGCTCCAGCGCATCGGCGGCCAGGGTGGCCGCGACCCGGCCGGCGATCTCGCGCCAGTGGGCGAGCTCGGCCTCATCTGCGCTCCCGGTGTAGGGAACGCGGGGCAGTTGCGTGCTCAGTACGGTCATTTTCGTTCTCCCTTAGAGTCTTGCTCCGAAGGAAGCAGAAAGTTGCTTTCTGCTGATCCATCGAACCTGGCGTTAGCACTAGCTGCGGAAGGCAGGCTTGCTGCGGCGTCGTCGAGCCAGGTCTCTCAGCCGCTCTGGATGGTTGGTACTTCGAGTCAAGCAGTTGAAGTACGAGCGAACGAGAATGCAGTCATAAGAGGCAATATGACGCTCAGAAGGGAGTCAGGATTGTTGGGTCGGGGAGAAAAATGTCGACTATTGCCTGGCACATTACAGAATAATTCGTAAAACTAGGCCAGGGTCCAGGGCGTGGAGCATCCACCAGAAAGCCGTTGTACCGCCTTTGCGCACAGTCCTGCGGTCCAGTCCTTTCGCTCTCGGGCCAACGCAAGAAGCGCAGGGGAGGTTGCGGCGGATTGCCGCCAACTGTCACCCCTGCGCACGATGCTCTGGATACGCCTGCTACGGCGCACCCCTGGACCTACTGCGTTCCGACGCCAATGACGTCGAGGTCTCGGCCGATCACCAGCTTCCCGTCGAAATCCTCGGCGCAACGCGCCCAAACCTCGTCGGGGCGGTTCCCGGGCACCAGATGCGAGAGCACCAAGGTTCCGACGTTTGCCGCCTGAGCTACCTTCCCCACGTCCTCAATCAAGGTGTGCGCCTGTATCAGATGCTGGTATAGGCCTTCTTGCGCGTCGCTGCGCGGCTGCGGGAACAGCGACTCGGGCCATGTCTTGTCGAGTACCTCGTGCACCAGGACATCGGCTCCCTGCGCCAGGGTCGTGATGTTGGGCGTCAAACCGGTGTCCCCGGAAAAGACGACGGATCCTTCTTCGGTTTCGAATCGATAGGCCAGAGCCGGGAATACCGGTGCGTGGTTGACCAGGATGGCCGAGACCTTAATGCGGTCGTCCTCGAAGAAGTCGAAAGGCTCCATGGCCGGGCAGGGATCCGAGTTGGGGTTCTTCATATACTCCTTGGGAACAGGCACATCGAACGCTTCCCAGAGCTCGTCCGGTCGCGGTTTTCGATTGTCGAAAAGGCGATCGTTGAAATCCGTGGCGAAGGCTTGGACCAGCAGGTCCGTCATCTGCTTGGTCCCAGGGGTGGGATTGCGCGGATTGACGGGTTTGGGCGCCTTGCCTCCGCCGAATAGTTCGGGCAGTTCCCCGCGATTTCCCGGTCCCCAAATCGGCACTTTCTTCTCCACATGCTGTAACCCGTTGAAGATGCCTTCACTGAGGATGTTATTCAGATCTGCGACATGGTCCGAATGCAAGTGGGTCAGGAAGATGCCGCCGAGCGCATCCAGCGGACCGTCCATATCTGTTTCATAGTTGATCCCCAGCCGGGCTTTGCGCAACTGGCCCATAACTCCATGGCCGGCATCGATGATGTAGTAGCGGTCCCCCACCACCAGCGCGGTGGAGATTCCCTCGCGGGACCCGCCGGGCCAATAGGGAGGGCCGCCGGAAGTGCCCAGCAGCACCAGCCGGGTGTTGCTGCTGCCAGCTGGCGCCGGGCCGAATTCCCGTCTTGCTGGATCAGTCGCGCGCGCCGGGCCAGCCATGGCTCCCAGCCCGGCCGCAGCTGCGCCGAGCCCCAAACTGGCAAGCATCGCACGCCTGCCGATTCCGGCGGCCGCGGCCCGCCCGAGGATCTCGCACATGTGTTTCCTTTCATTGAGTTCTTATAGGTAACGAGGGTTTCCCGCACCGCCCGGCATCCCGCCCGCTGGCTGGGTGGAATTAGCGACCGCGCTTCAGGTAGGCGTTAACGTCATCGCTGTTGAATAGATCGGGAACCGTCCAGCCGTCCAGGTTGTACTCCCCCATGCACTGCTCGACCATGCCGTTCATCAGCGAGGTGGCGCCGGAATTCTTGGCATGCATGAGCATTTCGATGCGCACGTTCTCGTGGTTTCCCGAATAGTTCCGCTCGTAGAGTTCGTGCCGTCCGCCGAATTCGGAACCGATAGCATCCCAGAGCAATTTCATGAGCTTGACCCGGTCAACGGCCTGCACTCCGTTGGAACCGCGGACGTACTTGTCCAGATACGGGCGGATCTCCAGATTCTGGAAATCCAGCGCGCCGCTGGGCAGGTAGATCAGGCCCGAGGCCACATCCTGCTCGATGATTTCCTTGATCCGGCCGTAGCCCTGGGCCATGAACATGCGGTAGGCCAGCCCGTAGTCCATCTTCGGCAGCACCGAGCCATTAGGGCCCTGGTCCGGGTTGAGCATCATGCCGTCGACCAGGCCCCAGAACAGGTTGCGCCAGCCGATGACTTCTCCGGCCCTTGCCTGCACCCCGCGGAAGTCCTGGGTTCCGGTGATTTCCAAGGCCTTGAGCAGCAGTCCGGCGATGAAGTCCAGCTTCACTGCCAAGCGGATACAGCCTTGGAAGGTGAAGCGCTGGATGAAGCCGGTCTGCGGCATGAAGCCGTTGATTTGCTCCGGATCGCCGTAGGCGAAGATGTTTTCCCACGGCACCAGCACCTTGTCGAAGACGAATACCGCGTCGTTCTCATCCATGCGCGAGGACAGCGGGTAGTCGAACGGGGTGCCGGTGACCGCGGCGTTCTGCGCGTAGGAGGTGCGCGAGATCAGCTTGACTCCAGGCGCATCCATCGGCACGGTGCAGATCAGCGCATATTCCTTCTTCTTGATCGGCAGCCCATAGTGCGAGATGAAGTTGAAGTTGGTGATCGCCGAGCCGGTGGCCACGACCTTAGCCCCGGAGACGATGACGCCGTTGTCGGTTTCCTTCTCCACCTTCATGAAGACGTCGGCTACCTGATCGGGCGGCAAGTGACGGTCAACCGGGGGATTGATGATCGCGTGGTTCCAGTACAGCACCTTCTCCTGCGACTCCTTGTACCAGCGCAGGGCGTTCTCCTGGTATGGCGAGTAGAACTCCGGCATGGAACCCAGGGTTCCCAGGAACGCCGCCTTGTAGTCCGGCGAGCGCCCGAGCCAGCCATAGCTCATCCGGGACCAGGTCTCTATCGCGGTGCGCGAGTCCTTCAGATCCTGCACGGACTTCGGAACCTTGAAGAAGGGGTGGGTCATGCCGCCGGATCCGGTATCGGTCGGGACTAGCAGCTTGCCGGAGGTCGCCGGGTCGTGGAACCCGTCATATAGCCGGGCTGCCATGCGGATCGAGTTGCGGAAGGCCGGATGGGTTGTTACATCCTTGACGCGTTCGCCGTGGATGTAGACTTCTCGGCCATCGCGCAGCGACTCGATGTACTCGTCGCCGGTCATCGGTAATTTCGGGTTGGCTGGGGTGGTCCGCGCGGACATGTCGCTGGCGGATTGGGTGGGCTCGGATATCTGGGTCATGGTGTTCAGCTCCTATGGGTTGGGTCGGTCGGATTGGAGATGCTTAGAAGGATTTGAAATCGGTGCTTCCCTCGAACCAGCCGGAGGCAAGGGAGTCTCCGCAGGAGGTCCAAGGGGCACCGCCGATGTAGTCGCCGACATCGCGGAATTTGCCACCGAAGAAGCCAAGGGGTTCCAGCTCGTTGTCGCTGTGCAGGGCAATCACCCGTCCGATGACGATCAGGTGGTCGCCACCGTCGTAGGTGGCCCAGGGCTCGCATTCGAGGGTGGCGATATTTCCTTCGATTACCGGGATGTCCTGCGCGTCCGATCGCCAGGCCACTTCGCCCTTCATGGGCTTGCCGGCAAAGTTCAGGCAGGTGTCCAACTGGTTGGCGGACATGATGTTGATCGCGAAAGGTGATTCTTCCAAATATCCGGAGACCTTGTTTCCCCGGATCAGCGTGACCTGGGCAAGCGGCGGGTCGAGGGATACCGCGGTGAACGCGTTGACTGTGGCGCCGTGCGGTACGCCATCCGGGGTGCGGCAGGTGACCACCGTGACGCCGGTTGCGAATTTGCCGAAGGCGTTGCGCAATTCGCGCTGGTCGATCTTCGGCAAATGGTCTGCATCAGTGGTCTGCTGGCTCATGGCTCGCTCCTGGGTTCGAACTTCCGATGGTGCACACCAGCTTGGCCGATGCCCGGCCAGCGCACACGGGTAGAACTACCCCCTCGCATGCCCTATTTGTGTCATGCGACACAATTGGGCGTGCCAAAATGAGAGACTATAAACCAGCAGAACCTGTGTTTCGTGTTGCAGCACACGGCCTGGTAGCAACCGCGGCGACACGCAGGGAAGGCCCCGCAAGATTGGAGCTAATTCATAGATGACTAGGCGTTTCAGAGATACCAGATTCTCGGAAGGGCGACTGGAAGCGACCTCTTTCATTGGACGCCGCCGGGAGCTGGAAGAGGCGAAGGCACTATTGGCGACTTCCCGGATGGTGACCTTGACCGGCCCGGGCGGCGCGGGCAAGACACGCCTGGCGGGGGAAATCACCCGGTTGGCCCACAGGGCCTACCGGGACGGTGTCGCGGTAGCCGAGCTGGCTCCGCTGAACCACAATGCTGCAGTGGCGCCCGTCGTCGCGGCTGCCCTGGACATCTCCGATCAGTCGAAGCGTTCTGCATTGGACCGCCTAGCAGACTTCTTGCAGGACAAGGAACTGCTGCTCGTGCTGGATAACTGCGAGCATGTGCTTGACGAAGTCAGCTTCCTCGTCGACCGACTACTCGCCCAGGCCCCCGGAGTACGTGTCATGGCCACCAGTCGGGAACCGATGGGCATCGCCGGCGAATCCATCTATGCCATCCCGCCGTTGTCTTTTCCTGGCCCCGATGAGCAAGTCCCTTTTGCCCAGATCGAAGGCTTTGAAGCAGTGGCCCTCTTCGTGGCACGAGCTCGGAACGTCGTCCCATCCTTTGCCCTCGATGCCGCCACGGCCCCGGTCGTCGCACAGCTTTGCGCCCAGCTCGATGGCATGCCGCTAGCTATTGAGCTGGCGACAACCCGCCTGCGCTCACTGTCGACCACCCAATTGCTGCACCGTCTCGATCGCCGTTTCCAGCTGCTCACCCAAGGCGACAGGACCGCTCTGCCACGACAGCAGACGCTACGCGCCCTGATCGATTGGAGCTACGAATTGTGCTCGGAGTCCGAGCAGCTGCTCTGGCGCCGCCTCTCCGTATTTCCCGGCAACTTCGATCTGGACGCGGTCGAGGAAGTCTGCGCGTTCGAGGCCTTGGAGCCATCCGAAATACTGGATCTGCTGGATTCCCTAGTGGCAAAGTCGATCTTGGCAGTTCGCCGGGAGGGAGAGTTCCTGTCCTACCATCAGCTGGTCAGCATCCGCGAATACGGCCAGCAACTGCTCATCGATGCTGAAGAGACCACAAGCCTGAGGACCCGGCACTTCGGCCACTATCTCCAGCTGGCCGAAAGCATGGTGCGCCAGTGGTGCGGTCCGGATCAAAGCCGTTTCCTGCGCACGGTCCGGGTTAACCGCCCGAATTTCGCGGCGGCCTTCGACTGGGCCCTGTCCACCCCCGGGGAAGAGAAGGCAGCTGCCCGGCTGGCGTCACTACTGCGCTACCAGTGGGTCTCCGGGAACTTCATCACTGAGGGACGCGCCCTGCTGGAGCGGATCATTGACCGGCAAGAGGACAACGCCTCCAGCGATCACGCCTCCGCATTGTGGGTGGCCGCCTGGGTGAGCCTCATCCAAGGCGAGCATGATGCAGGGGCGGACTATGCGCGGCAGTGCCTGAGCATTGCCCAACGGCTCGGCAACGGCGCCTTGGCCGCCCATGCCGAGCACTGGATTGCGCTGCACAAGCTGTTCAGCGGCGATCTGCCCGGGGCCATCGAACTTTACGAGCAGGTGGCCGCGGCCCACGCCCGGCAGGGGGATACCGCCTCGCAGCTCACCGCGCTCTTCCAGCTTGGCATGGCTGAAGTGCTCAATGACTGTCCGCAACGAGCCTTGGACACCTGCCAGCTGGTGATCGACCGCTCCGAAGCGTGCGGAGAGCTATGGAACAGAGCGTATGCGCACTGGATCAGCGCACTGAGCTATTGGAAGCTCGAGCAATACGACCGCGCTTCCAGCGAAGCTCTAGCTTCCCTGCGTATCCAGCGCGAATCCTTCCAGGACGGCATCTGCATTGCGCTCAGCTTAGAGGCTCTGCAGTGGATCACAGTTTCGCAGGGAAACTTCGAACGCTCTGCCGAATTAGCCCGTGCCGTGGATTCGGTCTGGTCCGAGCTGGGAACGTCCGTGCAGGCTTTTGGCCCGCAGATGGCAGATGCTTCCTCGCGAAGCCGGCGGTTGCTTCACACGGCACTGGGTCGAGAATACAGCGCCCCCGACCGCGCCCCGCTATCCAAGGCCCAGGCTCTTGACTACGCCTTGGGCATCGAATCTAAACTCGACTCTTGCGCCGTACCGAACCCGCTGACCAAAAAGGAGACCGAAGTAGCAGCATTGGTAGCCCAAGGGTTGACTAACCGCTCGATCGCCCAGCGCCTGGTGGTTTCACCGCGAACCATCGACGGGCACGTAGAACGGATTTTGGCCAAGCTCGGATTCACTTCAAGGACGCAAATCGCGGTTTGGATAGCTGGCCAGCGATGATCTTTGGCTTGCCACGAACCGTCTGAGTGCGCCACCAATTCGGGCCGCCGCCATCAGGTATCCATTGCGGCCATCCCGCCAGTTAAACGAATAACCGCGCCATCCTCTGATGGCGCGGTTATTCGTTGATGCAGGCTTCTTGGATTTACTAGAGCAGGACTGCCCCGAGGATCCAGACGGTAGCAAATGCGGCGGTGCCCTGGATGGCGGTGGCCACGCTCAAGGTCTTGTAGGCCGTGATCACCGGGATGCGGCTGAGCTGGGAGACCACCCAGAAGTAGGAATCGTTGGCATGCGAGACGACCATCGCGCCGGCGCCAACTGCCAGGACACTGAGCACCATGCCCAGTTCGGAGTCCAGACCGAGGGATCCGAGCATCGGGGCGACCAGCGCCGAGGTGGTCACCATCGATACGGTGGACGAGCCCTGCGCCGACTTCAATGCCGCGGCGATCAGGAATGGCACAGCCAGTCCGAGACCCAAGCCGCTGAGCGAATCGGAGAGGATCGTGGTCAGCTCCGAGGCTGCCAGCACAGCACCAAAGGCTGCGCCGGCACCGGTAATGAGCAGGATGGGCGCCGCGGTGCGCACGGCTTCGTGCATCTGCTCGTTGAAGTCGGCAAGCTTCTTATTGCCGTTCAGCAGCAAGGTCGCGGCGAGCAAACCGAAGATCAGCGCGATCACCGGGGTGCCGATGAAGGACAGTGCTTCCAGTGCGGCGCCTTCGCCGAAGGGATGCGATGGAAGCTTGGCGATCGATGCCGCGCAGATCAAGACCAGCGGCACGAGGATCGGCAGGAAGGCCAAGCCAGGGCTTGGCAGCTTGCCGAAGCTCGCCCGCAGCTGCTCGTAATCTAGTTCGGCGATGTCGTTCTCATCCTCGGAAGGCAGCGGAGTCCAGGTGGACTTGTTGAAGCGGCTGGCATAGAACAGCCCGGCCATGGCCGAGACCACTGCCACCGGCAGGCCGATGGCGATGATCAATCCGAGGTTGTCGGCGATGCCGATGGACTCGGCGGCTGCCAGCGGTCCTGGGGTCGGCGGGACCATGGTGTGGGTGGCATACAGGCCGGTCATCAAGGCAATGGAGGTGGCCAGCGTGGAAACACCGGTGCGCAGGGTGATGGCCTTGCGCAGGGAGTTGAGCACCACGTAGCCCGAGTCGCAGAAGACCGGTATGGAAACGATGTAGCCGATGAGCGACAGCGTCAGGTTGGGGAATCTGGTGCCCAGCACCTTGATCAGCGCATCGGCCATGGAGATCGCGGCCCCGGAACGCTCCAGGATGATGCCGATCATCGTGCCGAAGAGGATTACGAGGCCAATATTGCCCATGGTGCTGCCAAAGGCGGTGGTCACCGTGGAGGCGACCTCGGCGATGGGGATCTTGTAGGCGAAGGCCGCGAGGATGGCCGCGCCGATGAGGGCGAGGAAGGGGCTGATTTTCCAGCGTGCGGTGACCAGCACAATGGCCACCACGAGGATCAGCAGAACGAGGAGTTCATACACGGCGAGTTGGCTCCTTTGCCAATATCTGTGGCCCCCAGCCCGAACCTGCAATGGCGCAGGCGGTCGTTCTGGGTGCGAGTTCCGGCCCGTTGCTGCCGCCCGCTATTCCGCCAGGTCAAGCTGCTCAGGCTTTTCCTGCGAAGGCTGTATCGGCCGGGAGGACCGGTTCAGCGGGCGCTCAACTTCGAGCATCTTGCCAATACTAGGGACTGCGGACTCAATCACCTATGGGCGCACGCCCATATTCTTATGCCGGAAATTCCTAGAATATGTGTTTCTGGTCTAGGGCGACCGCTGCGTAGATGGCATGCTGCAGCCGCACCGCCTGGCCGGTGTGGCGGATGTCCACCCCGGCGATCAGGGCTACGCGCTCCAGACGCTGCACCAGGGTATTGCGGTGTATGTGCAGTTCGGTTGCGGCCTGGGTCATCGATGCTGCGGCAGTGACGACCAGCAGCGTCTTCGCTTGCTCTTCGCTCAAGTCCCGGGCGGGCCGGGCAATATGGCTCAGGCTCTGCGCCGGTGTGCGCGCGATAGCGGTGGCGATTTCCGGGCTCCAGATCTCCCGGTTTCGTCGCTGGGGTATCAGCGCCGGGAGCGCCACGAGGGCACGGAGGGCTTCGGCTTCGGCCAGCAGGTGTCCGGCGCCTTCTGCCGGGGCGGAGGCAAGATAGCGCTCCGTTGCGCCTTGGTCTTCCTCGAAGGCCGGTTCGTTCGCCAGCCGGATCCGCCAGAACGCACCGGAGAGGTTGATCCAGGAAGTGCGCCGGCCCTCAACGGCCGGTACATCCAGCAATGGATCCTGCGCGCTGCGCGGGATCCATGCCTCCAGTTGCGTTGGTCCGCGCAGGCCGTGCGCTGCCAGGCTCCGGTCAATGGCTTCTGGCTCGGCCCATCCGGCCAGCAACGCGGAGATAATGTCCCGGGCTTCTGTTTCACGGCGGGTACTGCGCGAGTGCTCGCGTTCCTGGGTGAAGAGCAACTGCACGGTCAGTGCAATCAGATCGGCTAGCGGCTCGACCTCATGCGGGGCTCCGGTGACGCCGACGACCCCGCACAGCTGATTATCCAATGTGAGCGGAACGTTGACCCCGGGCTGGGTTCCGGCGCTGCCATCGGCCTGGCTGACGCGGATGATCTGGTTGCGGCGGATCGCCTCGGCGCTGCCCTCGTGATGCGTTCCGATGCGGGCCGCATCGGTGGAAGCAATGATCACCCCGTGGGCATTCATGATATTGACATGGCGGTTAATCGTCGGCGCGATGGTGTCGACGACCTTTTGCGCCAGTGCGCTGCCTAGCCGGGGCTGCTCCTGTTCGCTCATGGTTTTATCCTAGCCGTCCGAGTCGCTGGGACCCTTTCCATACCCCAGCCGGACTGCTTGAAACCGCCAGATGGCATGTTCGCGTCCATGCCGGCTCCGGTATTCACGCGGAGATTGCCAGCCTGGATTTTCTTCGCAATCAGCAACGCCTCGGAGATGTCTCGGGTGAAAATGATCGAATTCAGCCCGCAGCCATTGCCGAAGGCTTGGCGCAGTACGACCGCGCGGGAATCTTCATCACTGAATTTTGTGTCCGAGAGCTCCGGCCCAATGATCTCTTCTTTTGACACCGACATTTCGGCTTCACATTGTTCAGGACGGTTGGCGGAACGAAGGGCCCTCCGCGCTCACCGGTTCTCCGCAGGTAACCAGTTCGGCACCTTCTGCGAGGCCCGCGGCCATGTACTCGAGCACGCATACATTCAGCACGTTTCATTATCACCGGTGACAGCTTCAGCATCCAGGTAGTAGATGAAGACCGCCGCTGGGCAAGGAAGCCCTCGCTTAGATCGAACCCGCGGGCACGTGCACCTCATCGGGTTGCCACAGGGCAAGCCACTAGGACTCAACGCCATGCTAGGCATGCCCATGCACCAACGCAGCCTGCACGGGATTTGAAAGGGCCCCTCGAACGCCCGCCAGGGCGCTCCGTACTATGCGGAACTTCATCAACAAGGTCGGCTGAACTTAGATGATTTGATCGCGCAGGAGATTCCGCTGGAAAAGATCAATGAGGACTATTGGGCACAGGAGAGCGGAGCGATCGCCAGGGGCGTGATCCGCTTCGAAAGCGCAGCATTTCAGCGAACTAGCTCGCAAGCCGCTCGCGCGCCATTCGGCTGGATCGGGCACCGCTGGCGTCCGGCTCTTGGGCAAGCACGGAATTCCAAAGTTCATCCAGCGAGAGTCCAAGGACCCCCGCGATGGCGGCAATAGTTGAGAATGCGGGGGTGGCCACTCGCCCGGACTCGATCTTGCGTAACGTCTCCGGGGAAATTCCCGCGTCAAAGGCAATGTCAACCATGGTCCGTTCGGCTCTTGCCCGGCGCAAGAGGGCGCCGAGGCGCTCGCCGCGTTCGAGTTCTTCAAAAGTGAGGGGCAATCTAACCATAAAACCAATTATAGTACCGGTATAGTATGGACGGTATTGTTATTGGTTTTATGAAAGGCTTCGCATGATCGAGATCCTGAATTCCCACGAAGCTGCCCGGGCTAAGGTCACCGGAGCTCTCGTGGGGCAGATCCTGCAAACCCTGCGGGACCGCAGCGTGGTGGGCACCAACCTTTTGGACATCAACGCTTGGGCCCGCGAGATGATCCTCGGAGCAGGCGCAGAATCCTGCTATGTCGATTACGCACCAGCTTTTGGACGCGGACCATTCGGCCATTACATCTGCACCGCGGTCAACGATGCGGTGCTGCACGGATTACCCCACGACTACGCACTGGCCGACGGTGATTTACTGACCCTGGATCTTGCGATTTCCAAGGAAGGCATCGCCGCTGATGCTGCCATCAGCTTTATCGTGGGGCCGACCCAGGACACCGCAAGCACCCAGCTGATCCAAGCCACGGAACACGCGTTAGCTGCCGGAATTGATGCGGCCCGGCCAGGGGCCAAAATTGGCGATATTTCCTATGCCATCGGCACAGTCTTGCGCGAGGCCGGGTACTCGATCAATACCGAATACGGCGGCCACGGGATCGGCTCGACAATGCATCAGGAACCTCACATTTCGAACAACGGACGGCCCAACCGAGGCTATAAGCTGGTTCCCGGATTAATGCTCGCGCTGGAACCATGGGTTATGACAAACACCGCGAAGCTCATCACCGATCCCGATGGCTGGACCTTGCGAAGCGCAACGGGTTGCCGTACCGCGCATACCGAACACACGGTACTGATCACCGAGGGGGCGCCTCAAGTATTGACCCTGCCGCCCTCCTCCTAGGCCGGGCTTACTCGGCCTCGGCGCGCTCCTTGACGATTGCCTCGGCCACGCTGGCAACATCTGGCGCGAAAGCGTACAGCTTGCCTGCATCTTGGTGCACCCACCAACGTCCACAGAGCGCGGTGCTCTGCAATTCAGCGTCCGCCGGCCACCAGTCGGCTTCGAGGGTTCGGTAGGTCACGAAATCCTCTGGTGCCATGTCCTTGGTCCGCGAATCGGCGGCGTAGCCTTTTTCCAGTTCCTTGGCGCTGGGAACGCCGGTGTTAGCCAGCGGCTCGCATTTGCCGCTTGGAAGTTCACCTGAGTAGTCCATGGTGAAAATTCGCTCGTGCCCGGTGCTGCGTTGCTCCAGGCGGACGTCGGTTCCACCATTGGGAGCCCAGCTGGGAAGCAACCCGGAAGCTACGCCTTCTGCGGAAGTCTTTGCGGTTTTGGAGGCCGACTGCTCATATTTGTCTTCGGTTAGCTGACTGACGTCACATCCGGTCAGCAGCAAAGTGGTCGGAATGGCTAGTGCTATCAAGGGAACAAGGTTTTTCTTCATCACAACACAAGCCTATGAAAGCCTGTGGCGCCACGTCCTCAGCGGACGGGTGTAACTGTGCGTACTCCAAGTCCACCCCTGGCATGAGATCTCTGGACTCGGCGGTGGATAAGCCTCGGACCGAACCACGCCCCCAGTAGCGGAGGACCATGGAGGCCTGCCCCAGGCCGAGGAACCGAGTAGTCGTCGGTTCGCTCACTGCACGGCCCCCGCAAGTAGAGCCGCATCCTGAGTTCCCAGCGCATTGACGATCGGCGGCGTGCGCCACACCCATCCCCTGCATGCAGAGCTGCTGGATGCTGCAGGCACGTGGATCGCAGTTTCGGTGGATTTGTTTTCAACGCAACACTGCGCACCGACTACGGCCAAAGATCAAGGATGCCCTGGATCCTACAGCCATTCTCCCTCGGGCAAGCTAGGAATCTGGCCCGAACATTCCCGTCAGGAACGCGCTATTGTGCCGATGGCGCCGCATAAAGAATTGCGTCGAGTCGAGGCCAAGACTCCTCAGCCCGAGCCACTAACCCGTCTCTTCAATGCATAAATAAAAAATAATGTCCCGCCGAAGGCTTTGCCTTCGGCGGGACATTATCAAAAAGTACTACATTGCGGGGCTTTAGCCGCCGAGCCCACCGAGAAGGCCGAGAATGATCTCCAAGAGAGTATTGACCAGATCCATGATTCCTCCAGAAAGTACGATGTGAATAAAAGTCCACGTTATCAACGGGTGTTGATGTAAATAAAACTAACAGTGGTCGAGTTTCCTGCGGTGAATATTCTCAATTATTACGAGTTTTATTCTTTGAATATCTAACTAACCTCAGGTAAACAGCATAAATCAAATAAATTTCACCGTGTCAATAATACTTAAGTAGGAGCCCAAAAGACTCAGCTTCTCCCTGATCGATTCATGGAAGTGACTCCTGCGAACGTTCTAGTTAAGCCAGATGATCCATTGGGTTAACAATAACTTTCATGTTCTTGCTCAGCCGATGGAACCTGGAATTCCAGTGAAGTTAAGTACCCAAACCTGCTCCGGCTACAGTTTCGTCATGAACGGGTGGCCTTCGGTGAAATGATCATCGCTCGACTCCATAAACTCGTTCTGATGCTGTGCATCTCGCTCGTCATTGACCATCGCTACGAGAACCTCTTCGGACGTCAAGAGCGCATAGTGCCGAGTTTTACGTACGTCATTCCCAGTTCTGTGCACAAAACTGGGAATGACCCGCCCTCAGCTCAACCGCGATATTTCTCCGCTGGAGAACTACGCCCCGACGCCGGCCCGCAATCCCGCGAAAATTCCCACCTACGGAGATTCCGTTTTCACCAGCCTTTGATCCCCCGCCCAGGCCGGGTAAATGCTTCGATAACAGCGCATTCCCAGCTGCTGCGCCTGTTTATTCTCGACGTGGACGGCTAAGCCGTTGCGGCGACGCTCGTCTCTCTGGCCCCGAGATAGACGCTACTTAGGGGATGAGTTGATCCACGCGATAGCGGTCGAACAGCGCCACGAAAGCATCAAATGTTCGACGATACCCGGTAAAGCCAGCCACCCTGCTCTTCCCCATGTCTGCCACCACTTCTATGTTTCGCCCTAGGTCACCGTCGGCGTGCCACCACGAAGCCATGCGATCCAGCTTTTGTTCCGCCAACCCGTGCTTCAGCGCCAACTCACTCCACTGCCTTTCCCGGCCGCTCATGGCTTGCTCGAGAGGCCGAGGCGCCTGTTGGTAGCCTTCCCATTCAACTCCAAAGTGCGCGGCGAGCTTCGGCCACATCCAGCGCCACCGAAAGACATCGCCATTGACGATATTAAAGGCCTCATTGGCGGCGCCAGGGGTCGTCGAAGCCCAGAGCATATGCTCTGCAAGCAGACCGGCGTCTGTCATGTCAGTCAGCCCGTTCCATTGCATTTCTGAGCCCGGGAAGACGAACGGTTCTCCCGTTTCCTTGCACAGCGTTGCTTGCGTGGCGAGCGTGAGCCCCATATTCATTGCGTTTCCCACAGCATGCCCAATGACGGTGTGCGCGCGGTGCACGGACCAGGTGAACCCCTGCTCGGCGGCCGCGGCGAACAACTCGTCTTCTTGCGCGTAGTAGAAGTTCCGAACGGGCAGCCGCGGTTCTTCTTCATGGAACGGAGTATCCGGCATCTCGCCGGCGGCGTAGGCTTCGAAAGGACCAAGGTAGTGCTTTAGCCCCGTCATCAGAGCCACATGGGCAACCGGCTTGTCCCGCAGCGCGGCCAAGAGAACTCGCAACATGCCTGCGTTGACAGTGATGTTCTCTTCCTCAGAGTCCTGCCGCGACCAAGCGGTGAAGAAGACGTGCGTCGGATGTTCAGAAGCGAGAACGGCCGCCACTGATTCAGCCGAAGTCAGGTCCGCGGAAAGCCAGCGCACTCCGTCGCGATCAGCCCCCGGCCTGCGGGACAAGGCAATAACTGACCATCCTGCGGTGGCGAGGGTCTCCACAAGTGCAGATCCTGCGATGCCCGTCGCTCCAACCACGAGCGCTGTGCGTTGTTCACTCTGTACCGATTTGTCATTGATTGCCATACTGGTGCCAAGCTACGATGCAGGCTAGATATTCCCGGCTGTCCGCCCGGTCGCCTGTTTGGAGCAATTCAAAAGATTATTCATCCGCGCGCGCCCACCCTGAGCGACTCGCTTCTGAAGCTACGCCACTCCCCACCTCGGCATCTCAGACTCGAAAGATTGGCCTCAAAAACAGCTGAATTTCACGGTTCCTGGCTCCATACACACCACGATTTCCGGGCCGACCCAGATTGTTCGCCCTAGACTTCCCCTCCTACGCAACCAGCTACGTCCTGAACTACGCGTTCAGGAAGCGGACGGTTCGTGCGGAGAACAGGGGAGCCTCGCCGCGCCGTTACACAACAGTTCACCAGCCCATCGCGCATCGCGATCCAGGGCCGAAGCAAGAATCTCTGCATGCTCCTGTTCAACATCGCGTTTCACGTCACGGGCGTCTGGTCCTGCGCAACGCCCATAGGGCTGGATCCGGACCGAGGCGTTTGTGTCGGGTCCGTCTGCAGCGGCACACCACGGCCACTCGCCCAATTTGGTGTGAAAATCTTGGTGTGAAGGATTCAACTCAGGTGTGTAATCATTCGGGTCTTCTGCCGAACTACGCGGGGAGCCATGCGGACAGTGGCAAATATTACGAGGAGCCGGTGCGCGTGATCATGAATGCCGGATTGCTCAGCGCCGATCCGGCAAGCGCCCGAATAGGCGCCTACTTTAATGCAGGTAAGTGCGCGCCACCTGATATGCGGTGCGCCGGATGAGCTCCAAAGCCTGCGATGAAAGCTCACCGAGATCGGCCGGGCCCTGTGCTATCGAATAAGCTGCGAGAATTCCCGACTCGGCGAGCAGCTCCTCGGCAAGGTCTACGGATCCGGCGATCACGATAATGTCTGCATCTCTGCGCGCAGCCTGCAGCACCCCGCTGACCACCTTGCCCTGCAGGGATTGCGAATCCAGGCGCCCCTCACCGGTAAAGACCAGCTGCGCGTCGGCAAGAATCTGGTGCGCGTTCAAAGCCTGCGCTACCAGTTCCCACCCGGGCACGAGCTCAACCTCGCAGTAGGATCCAAGGCAGAGCGCCAAGCCGCCGGCGGCTCCCATGCCGGGCTGCTCGCGCAGCTTTCGACCGGACGCGGTTTCCAAGGTGTCAGCGAGCCGAGCCAGTCCCGCATTCAGTGCTTCCACTTCCTGGGGCGAGGCGCCCTTTTGCGGTCCGAAAACCGCGGCGGCCCCGTTTTCTCCCAGCAACGGATTGGTGACATCGCAGGCGATCTGCCATTTGACTCGAGAAGCTCGCGAATCCAGACCGGAGATATCGATGCTCGCCAGGTCGTTCAGCGCACCACCGCCCGCAGCCAATTCTTTGCCCTGAGCATCGAGGAACTTCGCACCCAGAGCTGCGAGCAATCCAGCTCCGCCATCGGTGGTGGCCGAGCCACCAAGACAAAGAATGATTCGCTGCACTCCAAGCTCCAAGGCTTGAATGACAAGTGGGCCCAGCCCAAAAGTGGTGGCTTGAAGTGGTTGCCGCGGTACGTCACTGACCTGGGGCAATCCCGCGGCTTCCGCCGCCTCGATCACGGCGATCGTTCCGTCTGCAGACAACCCGAAACGCGAGTTGACGGTCCTGCCCAGCGCATCGGTTGTTTCAACGACCTTCGCTTCGGTTCCCCAAGCGTCGATCAACGCATCGAGGGTTCCCTCGCCGCCATCGGCAAAGGGAACGGCGGTGATCGATACCGTACGGGCCACAGAGGTAGCAGCCGCATTCACCCCTGCGGCGATCGCGTCCGCGACTTCGCTGGCCCGGGCGCTGCCTTTGAAGGAGTCCGGAACGATTGCCACATTTAGTGGTTGGGCCGCGGCTGGCGTGCGCTGTGTCATGGACTCAACATTAGGTGCTCTTGAATCCCGGGAATATAGGCAGACATACATACTTTTGAGCACCAGCGAGCTGATTTATATGCATTACGCACCCTTGACGCGTAGCCGACTATTTACCGCCCTGCTGTTCGCGGTAGTCCTCGATTGACGCATTGAACTTATGCAGAAGTTCTGCGAATTTGTTGACTTCTTCGGCCGGCCAATCCGAGGTAATGCGGTCGATTGCGCTGACCGAATGCTCGCGAACCTCCGTGAGCCGCTGCTGCCCCAGTTCGGTCAAGGCAAACTTTCGCGCAACACTGCCCGCCGGATCGAGGATTCGTTCGAGATAGCCGTCCCGCACAGCGGTGGTGGTTTGACGTTGCAGGGTCGAGGCGTCGAGGAGAAAAACCGTGCTCATTTCACCGATCGACATCGGCCCCTGGACTTCGATGCGGCTCATCAGCAGATAGACGCTGCGATCCAAGCCATCACCGCTTCGGCGCTGCGCGATGGTGTAGCGGCTGAGCAGCGTTTGCTCATACTCGATATCTGCTGTGCGGCGTTTCATGTACCTAATTCTCCACTTCTACTCATTCGATCATACCCGAACATGTATTATGAACATTTTATGTATCTTACACATTCACTCTGAGAGGCTCTCGTGTCCAAACCCACCTCTGCCGGGATTCCCGGCTCAGGTCTAGCCGTCGCCGTTCTCGCCTCCGCGGGCATCGCTTCGTCGATCACCCAGACCATGGTCACGCCGCTGATCCCACAGCTGCCCGGCATTTTTGATACCTCAGCCTCAAACACCGCGTGGATCATCACCGCCACGCTACTTGCAGCCGCGGTGGCAGTACCAATTTCCGGGCGCTTGGGCGACCTCTTTGGCAAACGGCGCATGCTGCTCATCCTGGCGCTGCCACTGATCCTCGGTTCCATCGTGTGCGCCATGGCCCCCACGGTGGAGGTCATGATCGTCGGCCGCGCACTGCAAGGCCTAGGCTCGGGCATGGTGCCACTGGGCATCGCCATGCTGCGTGACCTTGTCCCGAAGGAACGCCTGTCTTCGGCCATTGCCACGGTCAGCGCCACGCTGGGCGTCGGTGGCGCCATCGGCATGCCGATTTCCGCCGCCGTCATTGATTTCGCCAACTGGCGCGCCCTGTTCTACGGCAGCGCGGTAGTCACGCTGCTGGTAGTTGTCGCCATCTGGAAACTCATTCCTGCCCTGCCGGCCGGCGCCGCCGGACAGCGCTTCGACTGGCTGGGCGCCATTGGGCTGGGCATTGGCCTGATCTCGCTCATGCTTGCCGTCTCCAAGGGCTCCTCTTGGGGCTGGGCGGCACCGCTGACGCTGGGCCTGTTCGGAATGGCCGCCCTCACGCTGTTGATCTGGGGCATTTGGGAAACACGGACCAAGGATCCGCTGGTTGACCTGCGCACCGCTGTTATTCCGCGCGTGCTGCTGACAAATATCGCCTCGATTTTCGTCGGCTTCGGAATGTACGCCAGCATGCTGGTCATGCCACAGATCCTGCAGCTGCCGTCGCAGACCGGCTATGGCTTGGGCCAGTCGATTCTCGCAGCCGGCCTCTGGATGGCTCCAGGCGGCCTGATGATGCTGGTGCTCTCCCCTGTCGGCGGGCGGCTTTCCGACGCACGAGGCCCGAAGTTCACGCTGGTACTTGGCGTTTCGGTCATCGCCGTCGGCTACTGCCTGACCCTGCTCGGCATGGGTAGCGCGTGGAGCCTGATGCTCACCAGCCTCGTCATCAACGGTGGTGTGGCTCTGGCCTACGGCGCCATGCCGGCGATCATCATGGGCGCAGTCCCCCGCAGCGAAACGGCTGCGGCCAATGGCTTTAACACGCTGATGCGTTCGCTGGGCACGACCACCGGCGCCGCGGTCATCGGCCTGGTGCTGGCCCAGATGACCACCGATTTCGGCGGAGCTTCACTACCGTCAGAATCCGGATTCCGCGTGGCGCTGATACTTGGAGCTGGCATTTCCGTGGTCGCGGCAATCTTGGCGGCCTGCATTCCCAGCGCCGCGAAGAAGACCGCGATCGAAGTCGACGCGTCGCAGGAACTCAGCCTGAACAAGTAGTCACCCCGGCTCTTCGGAATTGCCGAGTTTATGCTCAGCTTTGACATAGAAACCCCGGGTAATGTCGTAGACACCTCCTTGAAGGTGCGAGTGATGATCGTAAGGCTCCCGTTGGATATTGCCCAATGGGAGCTTTTCACTTTAAAGTTTCTCGTCTTCCTTGCAAGTCCACGTTGCCAGTCGTGATACCTTGTTTGAGACCACACGGGTGCCCTCGCAGGGGCTGAGATCGGGCTAACGCCGTCCGCGACCGTTGAACCTGTCCGGGTAATGCCGGCGAAGGAAGTGAGTTTCCCACAGTGGAACAATTTGAACAGCACTCTGCCCACACCATTGCCTACCGTGAGTCTGCGGGAATTTCGGTTCCTGTCACGCAGATCCAGCTGGCAGATGCCCCCAACGGCGAGCCGAACGAACCGCTGCAGGTGTACCGCACCAGCGGCCCGGGAAGCGACCCGACCACGGGGCTGAAACCATTTCGAGAGTCGTGGATTCGTGAGCGTGGAGATGTCGAGACCTATGCCGGGCGTGAGCGCAACCTGCACGATGATGGCAGATCCGCGGTCCGCCGCGGCACGGCGAGCGCCGAATGGGCCGGGCGCTCGGCACCACCGTTGCGTTCGGCACCCGGGACTCGGGTCACCCAGATGCACTACGCACGGCAAGGGGTCATCACCCCGGAAATGCGCTATGTGGCCCTGCGCGAAGAATGCGATGTCGAGCTGGTGCGCAGCGAGCTAGCGGCCGGCCGGGCAATCCTTCCGGTGAACATCAACCATCCGGAATCCGAACCGATGATCATCGGCAAGGCCTTCTTGGTAAAAATCAACGCGAACATCGGCAACTCGGCGGTGACCAGCTCGATCGCCGAGGAAGTCTCCAAACTCCAGTGGGCTACCAAATGGGGTGCCGACACGGTGATGGACCTTTCCACCGGCGACGATATCCACACCACCCGTGAATGGATCATCCGCAACTCGCCGGTTCCCATCGGCACCGTCCCGATCTACCAAGCACTAGAAAAGGTCAACGGCGAAGCGAACGAACTGACCTGGGAGATCTTCCGCGACACGGTCATCGAACAGTGCGAGCAGGGCGTGGACTACATGACCATTCATGCAGGTGTGCTGCTGCGCTACATCCCGCTGACCGCCAACCGGGTCACCGGAATGGTCTCCCGCGGCGGGTCGATTATGGCCGGTTGGTGCCTTGCCCATCATCAGGAGAATTTCCTTTACACCCACTTTGACGAACTCTGCGAGATTTTCTCTCGTTACGATGTCTCATTCTCCCTGGGCGACGGGCTGCGTCCAGGCTCCATCGCGGACGCGAATGATGCGGCCCAGTTCGCCGAGCTGGATACCTTGGCGGAGTTGACCAAGCGTGCCTGGAAATATGATGTTCAGGTGATGGTCGAAGGCCCCGGGCATATCCCTTTCCATCTGGTGCGCGAGAATGTGGAACGCCAGCAGGAGCTTTGCGACGGGGCGCCGTTCTACACGCTCGGCCCGCTGGTCACCGATATCGCTCCGGGATATGACCACATCACCAGCGCAATCGGCGCGACCGAAATCGCCCGCTATGGCACCGCGATGCTCTGCTACGTCACGCCCAAAGAGCACCTGGGCCTGCCCAACCGGGATGATGTGAAGACCGGGGTGATCACCTATAAGATTGCGGCGCACGCGGCGGATCTCGCCAAGGGCCACCCGGGCGCCACGGCGCGCGATGATGCGCTGAGCAAGGCGCGCTTCGAATTCCGCTGGAATGACCAGTTCTCCCTTTCACTGGACCCCGTTACGGCGCAGGAGTTCCACGACGAGACGTTGCCGGCGGAACCAGCGAAGACCGCGCACTTCTGCTCAATGTGTGGCCCGAAATTCTGCTCCATGCGGATCTCCCAAGACATTCGGGATGAATATGGATCCGCCGAGGCACAGGCTGCATTGGCCGGGATGGCTGAGAAAAGCCGGCAGTTCCTTGAAAGCGGTGGCAAGGTATATGTCGGGGAAGAGATACCTGTTGGACCCGGCACGCTCTAGAACCGGGAAACCCGAAGCGCAGCCAAAGTGCCTGCACAGAAAGCGCGCTTAGAGTTATAAGTACCTCATTGAAGGTGCGAGTGATGATCGTAAAGCTCCCGTTGGATTGTATCCAACGGGAGCTTTTCAATTTTGGCCGTTCAACCCACTGTGCGGCACGAGCCCGGCGGTTCCAACCCAAGGCCAGGACTCTGTCGACGAAATGATCGGCAAACTTTTCCGGTCGCTCCGGTGTCGATTGCCGAGCGGGCCGACAAGACCTTAGACTCAAAATTCCGCGCTTGCCCGAGAAGCTCCAATAGCCAACACCCAGATCATTTACTCGGTAGTTCTTTTTCTTTCGCCTCCAGATGGATCCTAGGTTCCGGCGCCAGGTAGTTCGACTGCAAGCTACCCGTTGCTTGAATACCGAGCCAAACCAAAGCTCCAGCATAGAGTCGTATCTTAGAGTGGAATTACCTCATTGAAGGTGCGAGTGATGATCGGGAGCATCCCGCCGGGCAACCGGCGGGATGCTCTTGTTAATCGGCAAGATAATCCTCGTCAGCGGGCCGATAGTTGATTGTCGGGTTATCTCGCGGAATTACTCAGCTCCAGCACAGAGTCGACTCTTAGTCTGGAGTTACCTCATTGAAGGTGCGAGTGATGATCGTTAGAATTCCCGCCGGCTTAGCCGGCGGGAATTCTTGGTTAAGCCGGGCGCCCTCGAGCGGCGAGGCATTTCGTAAGAAAACGGTGGTGACAATTGGGCTCCGACCATGTCCCTCACGCCCACACCACGGTGCACACGAGCTTCCCGGGTTGAAAATCCCACACCGATCGCCAATAGAAATAAAACGTTGTCCACAGAGGCAGCGTAGTTCGGGGCATCCATCGGGGCACTCATCGAAGATTGCGTTTGGGGCTACTCGCCTCGGACATGTAGTACGCATCATGCACGCGGCGCTGGCTGAGGCTTCGGCAAATGAGATAATTTTGTCAGATCCCCTCCGCATTTTCGATTCGGGGATGTCTAACTGAATGGAGCCCCTATGGCGACCGTGGCCACCGACCTGACCCCGCTAGAGCGCCAATCCGTATGGCGCACGCTGAAGTCCCCGAGACTTCTGAAAACCGAGCTGCTGGCCGGGTTAGTAGTTTCCCTAGCATTGATCCCGGAGGTAATCGCCTTCTCGATCATTGCCGGAGTGGACCCCAGAATCGGCATCTTCGCCTCGTTCACCATGTCGATCGTGATCGCTTTTACCGGTGGCCGTCCTGCAATGATCTCCGCGGCTGCCGGCGCGGTGGCCCTCGTGGTTGCTCCCCTGGTGCGAAGCCATGGGGTGGACTATCTGTTCGCCGCGGTCATTCTGGCCGGAATCTTTCAGGTCGTCCTCGCCCTGCTAGGTGTGGCGAAGCTGATGCGCTTCATCCCCAGACAGGTGATGCTCGGCTTCGTCAACGCCTTGGCCATTCTGATTTTTCTCTCACAGATGCCCGAGCTGACGGCAGTGCCGTGGGTCGTCTACCCGCTGGTGCTGCTCGGTCTCGGCATAGTCTATTTCTTCCCTAAGATCACCAAGGCGGTTCCCGCCCCGCTGGTCGCGATCGTGGTGCTGACCCTGATCACCGTGTTCGCCAAGGTCACCGTGCCTACGGTGGGAGACAAGGGAGAACTGCCCGATTCGCTGCCTTTCTTCATCATCCCGCAGGTTCCCTACACCATGGAGACCTTGAAGGTAATCGCGCCCTATGCGTTGGCAGTCGCATTCGTTGGCCTGCTGGAATCGCTGCTGACGGCCAAACTCGTAGATGACATCACCGACACCCCGTCAAGCAAGACCCGAGAATCGTGGGGCCAGGGGACCGCCAATATCGTGACCGGATTCTTTGGCGGAATCTGCGGCTGCGCCATGATCGGCCAAACCATGATCGGGGTGAAGGCCTCCGGCGGGCGTACCCGCATCTCCACCATGTTCGCCGGCGTATTCATGCTCTTGCTTGCAGTGCTCTTCGGCGACATCGTGGCGCAGATACCGATGGCGGCGCTCGTCGCGATCATGATTTTCGTGTCGTTCACGACATTCAATTGGCACAGCATCCGCCCGAGCACACTGAAGATGATGCCCAAGAGCGAAACCGCGGTCATGGTTGTCACCGTGGTTTTCACCGTGGCCACCAACAACCTGGCCATCGGTGTGGGCCTGGGCGTTCTCACCGCGGTGGTGCTCTTCGCCAACCGGGTGGCGCATTTCGTGACGGTCAAACGCAGCGTCACCGGGGTGGAAGACGGCCAAGCGGCCATCTACACCGTCGACGGCGAATTGTTCTTCGCTTCCTCCAACGACCTCTACACCCAGTTCGACTACGCCGGGGATCCGCAACGGATCATCATCGACATGTCCGCCTCCCATCTGTGGGACGCCTCCACGATCGCAGCGCTGGATTCCGTGACGGACAAATACGAGAAGTACGGCAAGCAGGTTCAGGTACTGGGCCTCAACGAGGCAAGCCTGAGAATGCGTGAGCGTTTGGGCGGGAAACTCGGCGGCTAAGGCGCAGCAGCGCCCGATTCAGTCGAGCCGATGATGCATGAAGACGCTGTGCGGGTCCTCGGCATAGGAACCGAACGCTTCGCAAACGGTGAACCCGGCCGAGGCATATAACTTGCGGGCAGGAATGAAATGATCGTGTGTTCCCGTCTCCAAATAGAGCTCGCTGATGCCGGTCGCACGGGCCTGCCCGATCAGACGTTCCAGCATCGCGCGGCCTAATCCCCTGCCGCGGTGCGCCGCTGCGGTGCGCATGCTTTTCAACTCGGCTCTCGACTTGTCCAGGTTCCGCAACGCCCCCAAGGCTACGATCTGGCCTCCGAGGTAGCCGGCAAATATCGTCATGTCATTTTCCCCGAGCTGTGTGCTGTTCAGCGCGTGCCGGCTTTCCGGCGGCGCGGTCGGGCTCAGCTCACGCAAATGCTCGGAGATCGATAATTCCACGGCCGGATCGGCGGCGCTGACTTGCCTGAAGATGATTTCCATATTCATAGCCTTGCAACATCCGATGACAACCTGATTTCCCGGATGTGACCTGCCGAATAATTATTTGCGCGAAGGCAAGTGAGCCAACAAGTTCTGTTGCTCCCTATCCGACCCGCTGACATTGTCGGTAGTTGTCAGTATTCTTTTCACTACTACACACTGGCGCACCATATGAACATGGGACCCTCCGATGACCGATGTACCTCCGGATCGTGAACTAGACTCGATCGCGCCGAACCCAGGGGTTCCACGCGACGGGCAGCGATCCTTCATGCATATCCTCGTCAACACCGCCGTAGCAAACCTCACCACGAGCTACTTGTGGTTTGCGCTGACGTTCTGGGTCTACCTCGAAACCGAAAACGTGATGGCCACCGGAATCATCGGCGGTACCTTCATGCTGCTGATCGCGCTGTTCTCCATGGTGTTCGGAACCATCGTGGATAACCACAAGAAGAAATCGGTGTTCGTGTTCTCTGCGGTGTTCACCGCTCTCATGTTCACTTTGGCAGCGTTGATCTACCTGTGGTTGCCCACCGAAGCCATCCTGAATATCGGCGGTTGGCAATTCTGGTTGTTCTGCGGCGTCATCCTCATCGGCGCCGTGGTTGAGCAGATGCGTGGCATCGCCTTGTCGACCACCGTAACCCTGCTGATTCCCGTGGAACGCCACGCCAACGCCAATGGGCTGGTCGGTACGGTGCAGGGCATCGCATTCATCGTCACCAGCGTGTTCAGCGGGCTGTCCATTGGCCTGCTGGGCATGGGGTGGACGCTCACCCTGGCGTTGGTTCTGGTCGTGGTGACGCTCGTACATTTGCTGACGGTATCGCTGCCCGAGGAAGCACCCGAGGTGGAACCGGGGCATACCAAGCGAACCGACCTCAAACTCGGATTCACCACCGTTCTGGCTATCCCGGGCCTGTTCGCCCTGATCATTTTCTCCATGTTCAATAACTTCATCGGCGGGGTCTACATGGCGCTGATGGATCCCTATGGGCTGACCATCATGAGCGTAGAAGCCTGGGGCATCGTCTTTGGCCTGGCTTCTACGGGTTTCATCATAGGCGGCCTGCTCATCGCCAAGTTCGGCTTGGGCAAGAACCCGATTCGAACCCTATTGCTGGCCGTGGTGGTGATGGGCATGCTCGGTGCGCTCTTCACCATCCGAGAATGGACCTGGCTCTACATCGTGGGGATCTGGTTGTACATGATCCTGATCCCGGCGGTTGAAGCTTCCGAGCAGACCGTGATCCAGAAAGTCGTGCCCTTCCGGCGGCAGGGACGGGTCTTCGGGTTTGCGCAGATGATGGAGGCCGCGGCAGCGCCCATCACCGCATTTATGATCGCCCCGGTAGCCCAGTACCTGATCATTCCGTTCATGAAGACCGAAGAGGGCGATGCAAGCTTCGGTTGGCTTGTTGGCCAGGGCGATGCACGAGGTATCGCGCTCATCTTCCTCGGCGCGGGACTAATCATGGTGGTTGTGGCCTTGCTGGCCATGAGCAGCAAGCAATACCGCAAGCTCTCTCGAATTTTCCAAGCGCCCGAACCGGTGACCACGTGAGCACCGCGAAAACCCGACCTACCAACGCAAGCGTGGAGGACTTCATCCAGTCGGCCACCCCGATAAAACGACGCGAAGACGGCCAACTGCTCAACAGCATCTTTCGCGAGGTCACAGGGGCTGAACCGGTGCTGTGGGGGCCATCGATTATTGGCTACGGGCAGTACACCTACGTCTCACCATCAAACTCCAGGAACACCGGAATCTGGCTCAAGACCGGTTTCTCTCCCCGCAAGGCGCAACTGTCCATCTACGGGTTGAAAGATCAGGAAGCTGGCGCACAACTGCTCCCCCGGCTAGGAAAATACACCGAGGGAGCAGGCTGTGTTTACGTGAAAAAGCTGGAGGATATCGAGATGGAGATCCTGCGTCAGCTCATCAAAATTGCTTTCGCCAGAGCGGAGGATTCCCCGGAGTAGCCGGCAAGCCTATTCCGATTCTTCGATCAGGCTCTCCGCTTCGCTCAGGCCTGCAGAAATGACCGGTAGCAGTCGCTCGTCAACACCGTACTCTTCGCCCTTGACCTGAAGCAGCCCGAACGCCGCCAGCGAGGCCAGTGCCTCACGAGCTTCGGGAAGAACCGCGTCGAAGTTCTTCGGACCGCAATTGCGGCGTAGCCCTTCGAAGTCAGCCTCACGGCCGGTGACGGCGGTGACCAGCAGATTCCGCAGCACCAGGAAGAATGCTTCGTCGCGTTCGGTGAAGGCATCGTTAGGGATAAGGTGGCTTTGCACGCAGCCGACGCCCATCTCGAAGAGCAGCTGCGCGCTCTCGGATTCTTCGCCTTCGACAAAGTGCGCGAAGGCCTCTTCGTCGCGAACGATCTTGCCGCCGGAAGGGTCAACAACTGAGAGTATGGCCGCGTTCCAGACGTGGGCGAACACATCCGGGGCTGGCTCGTCGACCTTCACCGTCGCCGCGTCCACACCGACCGCGTTCATCACGCGAACCCGTGCCTCATTGTCGGCTTCGCTGAACGCGCTGATGTCCACGCCGTCTCCCAGAGCTTCGGAGAAGGCCTTGACCTTGGCGTACAGTTCAGTGCCGCGCAGCAGTGCGCACAGCTCCGCGTCTTCCTCGGCGAAACCCTTCAGCGCGTCGTCGAGCAGTTCACGTAGTTCGGTGAGGTTCTCTTCCCCGCCTTCCCAGGTTCCACGGGAGGTCAGGAAGGAGAAGTAGTCCAGCCAGGCGGTGAAGATTGGCTCGGCTTCGAGGCCCTCAGGCAGGTTCACCAAGAATTCGGCGAATACCTGTCCGAAGAGCTCTGGGTCGATATCTCGCAGATTGGAGCTGCGCGCCAGTTCGGCATATTCGGCGCCGACCGAGCGCACCACGCCCAGCTGGATCTCAGCGATCTGAGCGGCTTCCGCGGCGCCGAAGGCCGGCACGGTTTCGGTGACCCACGCGGCGTAGTCCTCGCGCATCGCATCTACCGAAATTTCTGCCTGGACTTTGAAGACGCTGCGGCCGCGCTGTGCTGCTTTTGCGGGGTTTCCTGCGCCCGAGTTCTTCTTGCCCTGCTTCTTTTTGCTGGCCATGAAATGTCCTTGGTTCTTGTGCGGATTCGTTTTGTTAAAGCCTACGGGCTGAGCCCGGCTCGCACTCATTCGCTCCGCATCCACCGGGGTGCGAATTATCTCGAACTTTGGCTCTCCACGAGTGAATTTCATCGATTGCGATCCCACTTTTTGCGCGTGAGGCAAATTCGGATGCCAGCATCGCGGAATCACCTTAGGCTGAAGGCATTACTTTCAATGATCGCTAAGCGGGGACTCAATGCACGAACACCACCACACCACAGCACCGGACGCGGTGGCCTTCTGGGAGAGCCACTACGGACAGTCCGAACGGATCTGGTCCGGGAACGTCAACAAAATGCTTGCCGAGATCGTGGCAGATCTTCCCGCGGGCAGGTCTCTGGACTTCGGTTGCGGAGAGGGTGCAGACACCATCTGGCTGGCGAACAAGGGATGGCAAGCAACCGGTGTCGATATTTCTGCGACCGCGGTTGAACGGGCACGCTCCGCGGCAAAGGAGCAGGGACTCAGCGAGAAAGACGCCAGCTTCATCGCGGAGGATCTCACCACCTGGGACAGCGAAGAGCGATTTGACCTGGTGACCCTGAGCTTTTTCCAAGCCCCCTTCGAAATTCCGCGGGCAGAAATCATGCAGAAGGCCGCCTCGCTCGTAGCCCCGGGCGGGCATTTGCTGGCGGTTTCGCACGCCGCGGCCCCCTCCTGGGCCTCCAACGAACAAATGGCTCAGCATCGATTCCCCACCCCGGATTCCGAGCTGGAATCGCTGAGCCTGGACTCGAATGCGTGGACAATCCTGCGAGCCGAAATTGTCGAACGCGAGGTCACCGATCCCGACGGCAAACCGGCGACCTTGGAAGATACTGTCGTATTTGTGCAGCGCGGCAACTAGGCACGGTCAACACACTCGCCGAAGGCAGCCGCCGAATTTGCGGCTGCCTTCGTTTGCGCCAGTTTTGTCTCACGGCGCATTAAAGTACAAGACCTAGCGAATGAAGAAGATCTTCGTTCACTAGGTCTTGGCACTATTCATGGGCTATGAACAGCGCTGATACGAGATGCCCACACGGATCTCATACCAAGTTTTTTGCCAGCCTGGGTTGGTAGCTCACCCAATCAACAGATTTTCGTACCAGCTCACGAACTTCCCCCGTGGTCCAGGGGCGCGATTCCATGGCACGCAATTGCACCAGCACATTGCCCAGGGCCGTGCATTCGACCGGTCCGGCGATGACCGGGATTCCCGCACGATCGGCGGTACGCTGGCAGAGCAAACTGCCTTGCGAACCACCACCCACAAGGTGAATCGTGTCAGGCACAAACCCGCCAAGTGCTGCGGCCCTAAACGCCTGGGTCGCGAAGCTCTCGGCGAGGGACTCGATCACGATTCGAATGATCTCAGCCCGGGATTCCGGCTTCTTGCCACCTGCTTCGATGACCGCGTCGCTGATCCGTTCGGGCATTGCCCCGGGAGCCAGGAAGCTATCGGCCTGCGGGTCGATGAGCGTGTCAGGGACCCCCAGCTGTTCGGCCTGCGCCAAGAGCTGCTCCAGCTTCACGCTGTCGCTGCCGTCGGCTTCGGCCTGCTCATTCCATTCTCGTATTGCCTCGCTGAGCAGAAAAGTTCCGGTCATATTCTTCAGGAATCTGACGGTTCCGTCGAGGCCCAGCTCGTTGGTGAAACCCGCTTCCTGCGCACGTGGCTCAAGCACCGGCGACTGGAGCTCAACCCCCACCAATCCCCAGGTGCCGCACGAAATATAGGCCGAATGCGCGCTCGTCAACGGGGTGGCCGCCACGGCGCTTGCCGTGTCGTGCGAGGCGACAGCGAGCACCTTGACCTCAGCGTGGGCACCGAACTCGCGAGCCAGCGATCCGCGCAAGGTTCCGACAACTTCACCCGGGCGAATCAAGGGAGCTAGCAAGTTAGCGACTTGCAAATGCTCGCTCAGTTCCGCGTCCCACGTCCCGGAATTCAGGTTCAACAGCCCGGTGGTGGAGACATTGGTCCACTCGCTGCGCGCCATTCCCGTCAACAAATAGTTGATGTAGTCCGGGACCAAGAGCAGCGTATCGGCTTGGGCCAGCCGGGATTCTTGCCGTTCGGCTTCCAGCTGATACACCGTATTAAAAGGCAGGAACTGCAAGCCGTTGCGGGCAAACAACTCCTTTCGGTCAAAGTTGGCTTCCAGCGCCGGGACGGCGAGCTCATTGCGCGGATCCCGGTAGTGGCGTATCTGCCCCAGACGTTGCCCATTTTTCAGCAGCGCATAGTCCACCGCCCACGAGTCCACGCCGATGGAAGCGATGTCGGGTTGCTGGGCGAAGGCCATCGCCAACCCGTGGCGAATTTCTTCCCACAGCTGGTCGATGTCCCAGGCCAGCGCTCCGGTGTCCGCCCCGTCTCCCAGCGTGGACAGCGCAACCGCGCCGTTGGCGAAGCGATGCACCAGGCTGAGTTCGACCTTGCCGTCCACCAGCTGGCCGAGCATCACTCGGCCGCTGGTGGCGCCCAGATCGATCGCCGCAACCGGCGCAGTGCCCAAATACGAACTCATCGCAGGAAGGCCGCCGCAACGCCCGAGTCAACCGGGATGTGCAGGCCGGTGGTGCGGGTCAGTTCCGGACCGGTGAGCACGTAGACGGCGTCGGCCACGTTTTCCGGGACCACTTCGCGCTTGAGGATGGTGCGGTTCGCGTAGAACTGGCCGAGGTCTTCCTCATTCACTCCGTAGGTGGCGGCGCGGTTGGCGCCCCAGCCCGAGGCGAAGATGCCCGAGCCGCGCACCACTCCATCGGGGTTGATACCGTTCACGCGGACCCCGTGTTCGCCCAGTTCCACGGCCAGCAGGCGCACCTGATGGGCCTGGTCGGCCTTGGTGGCCGAGTAGGCGATGTTGTTCGGGCCGGCGAAGACGGAGTTCTTGGAGGAGATGTAGATGATGTCTCCGCCCATGCGCTGGTCGATCAGCGCCTTGGCCGCCGCCTTGGAGACCAGGAAAGAGCCCTTGGCCATCACGTCGTGCTGCAGGTCCCAGTCCGCTTCGGTGGTTTCCAGCAGCTTCTTGGACAGCGACAATCCGGCGTTGTTCACCACCAGGTCGATACCGCCGAAGGCGAGCACCGCGGCGTCCATGGCCGCCTGGACAGCGGCGCCATCGGCCACATTCGCGGCGACTCCGACGGCCACATCGGCGTTGCCCAATTCCGCGGCCGCGGCCTGCGCCTTGGCCAAATCCAAATCGGCAATGACTACGCAGGCCCCCTCGGAGGCCAGCCGGGCAGCGATCGCCTTGCCGATGCCGGACGCGGCGCCGGTCACCAGGGCGATGCGCCCGGCGTGGCTCTTCGGCTGAGGCATGCGGGCCAGCTTGGCTTCTTCCAGCGCCCAGTACTCGATGCGGAACTTCTCCGCGTCGGAGATCGGGGTGTAGGTTGACAGGGCCTCGGCGCCACGCATCACATTGATGGCATTCAGGTAGAACTCGCCGGCCACGCGAGCGGTCTGCTTGTTGGCACCATAGGAGAACATGCCAACGCCGGGGATCAGCACGATCAGCGGATCTGCACCGCGGATGGCTGGGGAGCTTTCATCCTTGTGGGCCTCGTAGTAGGCCTGGTAATCGGCACGGTATTCCACGTGCAGTTCGCTCAGGCGGGCCAACTGCTCCTGAAGGGTAGCGGTGGCCGGAAGATCCAGCACCATTGGCTTGATCTTGGTGCGCAGGAAGTGGTCCGGGCAGGAAGTGCCCAGTGCGGCAAGTTCGGCTAGTTTTTCGCTCGCCAGGAAATCAAGGACTCGCTCATCGTCGGTGAAGTGGCCAATCATCGGCTTGTCCGTCGAGGCCAGACCGCGCAGGGTCGGGGCCAGGGCGGCGGCGCGAGCCCGGCGTTCGGCTTCCGGCAGTGCTTCGAATCCGGGCAGCTGGGCACCGAATGGCTGGGCCTTGCCGTGTTCGCGGATGTAGTCCGCCGCGGTGTCGATGATCCACAGCGAGTTGGCTTCGCATTCCTCGGACGTCTCGCCCCATGCGGTGATGCCATGTCCGCCGAGAATGCAGCCGACTGCGTTCGGGTTTTCATCCTTGATTGCGGCAATGTCCAGTCCCAGCTGGAAGCCCGGGCGGCGCCAATCAACCCAGAGCACCTTGTCACCGAAGATTTGCGCGGTCAGCTCCTTGCCATCCTTAGCTGTGGCGATGGCGATGCCGGAATCCGGGTGCAGATGATCCACATGGGGCGCATCCACCAGGCCGTGCATGGCGGTATCGATAGAAGGTGCGGCTCCGCCCTTGCCGTGCAGGCAGTAGTCAAAAGCCGCCACCATCTCATCTTCGCGGTCCACGCCCGGGTAGACCTTGGCCAACGAGCGCATCCGGTCCAGCCGCAGGGTTGACAGGCCCTTCTCGGTCAGGGTGCCCAGGTCTCCGCCGGATCCCTTGACCCAGAGCAGCTCAACCTGTTCTCCGGAGACCGGGTCGGACGCGAAGCCCTTGGCCGAGGTGTTGCCTCCGGCATAGTTGGTGTTCTTCTTGTCCGCACCGAGGCGGTTTGAACGGGTAATGAGCTGTTCTGCGGTGCTGATGGTCATGGTTTCTCTCGACATGTCTGTGTTCAATCCTTGAGTCGTATTAGGCGTTGATCTTGGTGCCGTAGCGCTGGGCTTCGATTTCTTCGAGGGACTTGCCGCGGGTTTCCGGCGCCCAGATGGTGCCGATCAGCAGGGCAACTACCAGCAGGCCGATGATCAGCAGGCCGAGCTTTTCCAGCCCGATGCCGGAAAGCAGGACCGGGAAAACCAGGGACAGCAAGCCGACCAGGACGCGGGCGAGCATGAACAGCACGCCCTGGGCGCTGGCGCGGTATTTGGTGGCGAAGAGTTCCGCGGTCCATAGGCCGTAGAAGGCTTGGGCTCCCAAACCGGCGGAAATGCCCCAGGCGCAGGCGAAGAACAGCAGCGAGAAGGCTCCCGGAGGGGCGAAGATCAGCACAACCCAGGCGGCAACGCCCAGGGCGGCTCCGCCAAAGTACAGCCAGCGGCGCGAGACGCGGTCCCCGTACTTCATGAAGCCGAAGTAGGTGGCGGCCGCGGTGAGCACCCAGACCAGAACCTGCAGCAGGTTCTGCTGCGTGGCCGATTCGACGCCGGCCGCCGCGTACACGCGTGGCTGGAAGATGCCGGCCTGGCCGGCCACGGTATTCCACAATCCATACACGCCGAGCAGGAAGAACAGCGCCGACCAGTTCTTGCGTTCGGCCAGCAACCCCTTGACGCCGGAGAAGAAGGAGATCTTGGCTCCGGAGGCGATTTCTTCGGCGCGCTGCTGCTTCCAACGGGTGGATTCGGGAAGCCCGCGGCGCACCCACCAGGTGATGGCGGCGACGATGAACAGGTGGAAGAAGATCAGCCGGGACCCATTCACTCCTAGTGGTGCAACCATGATGGCCAGGGCAAAGCCGACCGCCGGCCCGAAGGACCAGGCCAGCTGCGCGGTTCCCACGTGGGCTGCGCGCGACTCCTGCGGAGCCTCCTCGGCAATGTACGTCCAGGAAGCCGGAACTCCGGCGCCCACCGCGATGCCCATGAGGATCACACCGATAATCAGCAGCACGGTGCTGGCGGCGAAGGTAATCATCAGCGCGCCGATCATGAAGACGATCAGGTCGTAGGTGTAGATGAATTTGCGGCCCAGCCGGTCGCACAATGGGCCGCCGATCAGCGCGCCTACCGCGGCACCGAAAGCGTTGGCGGAGATCGCCGCGATGACCCCGACCATGCCGTCATCAAATCCGAAGGCACCCTGCCAAAGGGTCAGGCTGGTGGCCAAGGCAATAATTGCCCCGGCTTCGATGTAATTGCTCATGGCCACGGCAATGGTGGCTTTCCAGCCGCTGATGCCGCGCTTTTTCGTCAGTGCCGTAGTCATCAGGCACCCCACCCGGCCTGCACGCCGCCGGCGCGTTCGGCTTCGATGCGGCTCTGGTAATCCGAGACGCGGAAGGCCTCCATCGGGTCGCCCGGCAGGCCACGCGATTCACGCCAGCTGGCGAGTTCGCTGCGAATATCGGTGTAGAAGGCGTTCATGAAGATGTCGTTGGCGGCCAGCACATCGCCGGCGAGCTGCGCCTCGGTCAACGCAACCCGGTCGATGAGCAACGCCCGAGCGGTCATTTCCTGCACATTCAGTACGCTGCGGATCTGGCCCAGGATCTTGTTTTCCACGTTGTGGCACTGATCGAGCATGAAGGTGATCGGGGTATCGACATCCAGCCCGCCGCCGCGGGCCACCTCGGCCATGATGCGGAAGAGCTGGTACGGGTCGGCGGAGCCGACGATCAGGTCATCATCTGCGTAGAAGCGCGAGTTGAAGTCGAAGGAGCCGAGCTTGCCCAGGCGCAGCAGCTGCATCACGATGAACTCGATATTGGTGCCCGGGGCGTGGTGTCCGGTGTCCAGGCAGACCAACGCCCGCTCGCCGAGCGCGGCGACCTGGGCGTAGGAGGTGCCCCAGTCCGGAACATCGGTGTGATAAAAGGAGGGCTCGAAGAACTTGTACTCAAGCACCAGGCGCTGCTCGCCGGTCAGCCGCGCGTAGATTTCGGACAGCGAATCCGAAAGCCGGTCCTGGCGGCCGCGCATATCTGCCTGCCCCGGGTAGTTCGAGCCCTCGGCCAGCCAGATTTTCAGGTCTTGGGAGCCGGTGGCGTCCATGACGTCTACGCACTCGATATGGTGGTCGATGGCCTTGCGGCGGACTTTCGGATCTTCGTGGGTCAGCGCGCCGAACTTGTATTCGTCGTCCTGGAAGGTGTTGGAGTTGATGGTTCCCAGTTCCACCCCGAGCCCGTTCGCGTGGGCGCGTAGCGAGCCGAAGTCCGCCACCTTATCCCACGGAATGTGCAGGGCCACGGCCGGAGCCAGTCCGGTCAGGCGGTTGACCTGCGCGGCATCGGCGATCTTCTCATAGGCATCGCGTGGGGTGCCCGGGGTGCCGAACACTTTAAAGCGGGTGCCGGAGTTGCCGTAGGCCCAGGAAGGGACCTCGATGGCCAATCGTTCAAGGGTGGTCAGGATCTCGGGGGTCAGCTTAGCGCCCATGGATCTCTCCATTCTTCGGTGGTGGAATTGGTTTGCCGGTGTCGCCGTTTAGAGCTGGGCCAGCTGGTCTTCGAGGTTGAATACCTCGCTCAGGCGCGGCGCACCCTGATCGGGGCGTCCGTCGAGGGAGATGAAGAACTCGGACATTTGCGTTTCCCAGGCCGAGGTGCGTGGATCCGCATCCAGTGCGGCTTGGGCGGCTGCGTCGTCGGCGGTTTCGTAGTAGCCGATCAGCAAGCCATCGGCGCGGAGAAAGAGCGAGTAGTTGCGGCGTCCCGCGTCGTTGATTGCCCGCAGCATCTCTGGCCAGACGGCGGCGTGGCGTTCGGCGTATTCGGCCAGCCGGTCCGGCTTGACCTGCAGCTGAAAACAAACCCTGTTCATGCGTTGCCCTCTTCGTTGAATGCTTGTGACGCTGAGTCGGTGACGATCGCCCCAAAATGAATCGTTTCAATCACCGAACTTCACCGACTTTAGACCAGAACATGGCTCAATTTCAAGCAGAATCCAAAAATCTGCCAAAATTAATTGAATCCATTCAATCTCGCGCCCTGTGGCAAGCCGAGCGGGCGCCGCACGATATACTCGGGAGAAGACCATCGGGGCAAAGGCGGGAAACTACGTGTCGGTAAGCGTGAAGGAAGTCGCTCGCGAGGCAGGTGTTTCGGTCGGAACGGTCTCCAACGTACTCAACCGCCCAGAGGTCGTCGCACCGGCGACGGTTCGCAAGGTCACCGAGGCCATCGACAAGCTCGGATTTGTGCGCAATGACGCCGCCCGCCAGCTGCGGGCCGGGCACAGCCGCAGCTTCGGGCTGGTGATCCTCGATGCCCGAAACCCGTTCTTCATGGACGTCACCCAGGGAGCCCAGCACCGAGCCCTGGAAAACGGCTACACGGTGCTGATGGGCGCCAGCGATAGCTCGCTGACCACCGAACAGCAGCTGCTTGACCTATTTGACCAGCAGCGCGTCGCGGGGGTGCTCATCTCCCCCATGCACAGCGATCTGAGCCGGCTTTGGCGCATCCGCGAATCCGGCACCCCGGTGGTCTTGGTGGACCGCGGAAGCGGCGACCGCAGCTTCTCCTCGGTCTCCGTCAACGACGTGGAGGGCGGCCGAATCGCCGTCCAGCACCTTGTCGAGCTGGGACGCAAGCGCATCGCCTTCGTCGGCGGGCCGCAGAGCATCGAACAGGTCCGGCATCGCCTGGAAGGCGCGCAGTCGGTCATCGCCGGCGCTTCGGATGCATCCCTCGAATATCTGCCTACCAAGCAGCTGAGCGTCATCGAAGGCCGCGCCGCCGGAGAACGCATCGTGGCCATGGCGCCCGGGCAACGCCCTGACGGTGTTTTTGCCGCCAACGACCTACTGGCTCTAGGCATCCTGCAGGCATTTGTGATGTCCGGGAAGCTGAAGGTTCCAGAGGACATTGCGCTGGTCGGATACGACAACATAGCTTTCGCCGAGTCGGCGGTCGTCCCGATCACCACCGTGCGCCAGCCGGCCGAAGAAATCGGGCGCACCGCGGTCGATGTCCTGTTGCGCGAAGCCGAAGCGGACGAAAATGCGGTCCGCGAGCAGTTTGTCTTCACCCCGAAGCTGGTCATCCGCGCCTCCACCACAGGCACCGCCAACGCTCCTGCGCCTTCCCCCAGATAATGCCGCAGGCAGGTGTTGGAGCTCGGTGGAGCCCCGGAGCATGCTAGCGTTTCCCTGCAATCACGCCAGATGCAGTCATAGTTCAAAGGGACCTCCGATTCATGGCCACTCACCTCAACTCCAGCAATATTTCCCTAGCTCAGATTGCGGCCGTTATCACCGTGGTGGACTATGGATCTTTCACCGCCGCGGCGGATATCCTTGGAATTTCCCAGCCTTCGCTGTCACGCAGAATTCGAGCGTTGGAGCAGACCCTGGGCATGCCGGTCTTCCGGGCCGCGGGGCGGAACATGCTGCTCACCGAAGCCGGGAGGAGCATCATCCCGGCCGGGCGGCGAGCCTTGCGCGAGATCTCCTCGATCGACGCGCTGGCTTCCTCAACCCGGTCGCTGGATTCGGGCTCATTGCGCATCGCGGGTCTGCCCTCGCTCATTGCCGGAGTCCTTCCGGAATATCTCGGCCCGTTCCACCGCAATCACCCCGGGATCCAAATCGAAATAGTCAGCGTCGAGGATCACGAACAGCTGATCGACTCGGTACGTCTGGGACGCGCAGATCTCGCATTCGGCGTGGACGAGCGGATCCCCGCCGACCTTCAGACGCGCTTCGTGCGCAAGCAAAGGTTTACGGCGGTCCTTTCCACCGATTTGGCGCATACCGTGCGCACTGCGTTGGACTCCGAACTGCTGGGCGGGCTTACGCTGGTCACCTTGCCGCAGGGGACTTCCACCCGGCTGATCACCGATGAGGTCTACCGAAATCTCGGCGCCACCGCGCCACGCATCATCACCACCACGCAGCGCGACGCCCTGGTCCAGCTGAACATCGCCGTTGGCGGAATCACCATGGTTCCCCAGGTGCTGGCCAGCACCGCCGAAGTCTTCGGCGGGCTGCAGGTTCCCTTGGCCGCCGATGCCGGACGGCCCATTGGTGCGATCTTCCGCAAGGACTCGTTCAAGAACCCCGCCCTGGAGGAGTTCCTGGATCACCTGTGAGACGCAGATCTCGCGGAATCTGCGCTCCCGCGGAAAGCCCGGGGTGGCGGGCAGATACATAGGGAAAATGCATGGGTCCGCGCACTTTGGCTATTGGCGCGGTCCGTGCCTTGCATGGTCGGCTGGTGTAGATATTCCCGCCTGACTTTCGCAGGAGACCTGAGCTATGACCCATCAGCGGCCCGCAACGCCCACCAGGAAAAATTCTTCGCGACGCAAGCGCAATTTTCGCATCATCGCCGCGGCGCTGGTCCTGGCACTGGTCGTCGGAGTCGGAGCCGCCTGGTTCCGGCTTCAGGGAAATATCTCCACCGCCGCGATGCGCGCCACGGAGCAGCGGGTACCCGATTCCAGCCGGGGCATGAACATCCTCCTGCTGGGGTCGGACAGCCGGACCTTCAGCTCAACGGAGTTCGGCAAGGACAACGGATCGGCGCGCAGCGATTCCATGGTGCTCGTTCACCTGGCTGCCGACAATGAGCGCATCGACGCGGTACAGATCCCGCGCGATACATTGCTCGAGATTCCCGCCTGCGAGGATACCGGCCACGGGCATTACGCAGGCGGCCACGGGATGATCAATTCGGCACTGAACTACGGTCCCGCCTGCTCGGTCGCCGCCGTTGAATCCCTGACCGGCGTGAATCTCGACCACTTCATCGAGGTCAATTTCGAGGGCTTCATTTCCATCGTTGACGCGCTCGACGGCATCGACGTGTGCCTAGCCGATCAGATGCAGGACCCCAAGGCGAATCTGGATCTCCCGGCGGGCAACCAAACGGTCAAGGGAGAAGACGCACTGGCCTTGGCCCGCACCCGGCATGCGGTCGGGGATGGCAGCGATATCGCCCGCCTGGGCCATCAGCAGATGGTGATGTCGGCCGTCGTGCAACGGGCCACGGGTCGTGAAACGCTCACCCGGCCGGACCGGCTGTATTCCTTCCTGGATGCGGTCACCTCATCGATGACCGTTGATCCGGGACTCAGCTCGCTGGCCAATCTGGCCTCCTTGGCCACCCGCATCCAAGCAGTGCCCACCGGGGAAATCACCTTCATGACCATGCCTTGGCAGCCGGCTCCGCAGAACCGCAACCGCGTTGTCCCCGCCCCCGAGGCGTCCACGATCTTCGAGCGGTTGAGCGCAGACACCCCGGTAAATCTAGGCGATAAAGAGAGCTCGAAAGCAGAAGCGGCGCCAGCGGCCAGCTCGCACGAGGCTGCCGTGCGAATCACCAACGGCGCGCGAGTGAATCAGCTGGCATCGCAGTTCGCTGCCAAAGCAACCGCGCAGGGCTTCTCGATCTCCGAAATTGATACCGCCGAAGCTCCCCAGGCGGCAACGCGGCTGCTGGCCGCCGACACCCAGGAAGCCCGGCAGACGGCCAAGGCCTTGGCCAAGGAACTCGACCTGGATCTTCGTCCGCTCAAGGCGCCCATAGACGGCGTCCAGTTGCTCCTCGGCCAGGACTACCTTGAGATCAAGGGAGCCGAAAAGGCTCCGGTCAAAACGACCAACCGCAAGGCTAGCCAAAGCTTGTGCGGCTGAGCGAGCCTGGGCTAGAACTCCTGGTCTAGCGCTTCGTTGATCTCCTGCATGCTGAAGGCCGTCGGATCAATCTCGTCCAGGCCCATGCCTTCGAGCCATTCCATGACTTGCCCGTGCTCCGGATGGGCGGGGTCGCCGATGGCGGCGACTTTTTCCGCCCATCCCCAGGTGCCGCCGCTGTCTTCGAGCGGTGCCATGCGCCGGCCTCCGGTGCAGCGCGGCAGTGCCCCGGCCTCGGATTCCAGTACCTTTTCCACCTCGATGCGGATCTCCCAGCCATCTCCGAAATCATAGGCGTAGTCCAGCCGGTCCTTTTCGGCTTTGAGCAGTTCGGAAATCAGGACGCCTGATTCGTCTTCGTCAAACTCCATCTGCTCGATATCGGGTCCGTAGCTGGTGCCGCCGTATCCGCCCGAGCGGAACTCGTGCAGATGCCCGTCGTACCAGTCGAAGCTTGCCTGGATGATGTCGTGCAGGTCGCCCAGGTGCAGGTCAGCTGGCACCAGCACCCGGCGCCAGATCGGCGGTTTGGCGTCTTTCAGACCCAGCTTCAGCTGCAGCACCTTGCCGGTAAATGGTTCGGCACGCTTTTCCCGTTTGGGCTCTTCCGAATCGAAGCCGAACAGCGCGTCCAGCTCTTCGTCTTGCAGATCTTCCTCATCGAGCTCATCATCATCCAGATCGGTGAGAGTCGCCGCGACGAGGCGTGGGAGCGTGTAGTGCTCACCTTCCTCGACCAAGCCGAGGATCCGCAATTCGTCCAGCCGCTGGTGGGCCTGTTCCCAGGCCGCCGGCGACCATTGCTCATCTCGCGGCTCGGCCACCCGATGCGCGGATCCTTCAATGGCCTCAAGCAACCAGAGATTAGACAGTCCCCAGGCTTCCAGGGTTTCTTCATCGGCGTCCTCGGGCGCTTCGAGGAAGAGATCGAGGAATGCCTGCAGGAAAACATAGTTCGCGGAAAACGCCTGCTGCCCCTCGGACTTCTGGAATGCCCCGGCGGCCGGACCGGCTTTCGGCGACGCGTGCGCTTCGAGAGTGATGACGCCGGCCACCGCGAGCGAAGCAATGGTCAGGGAAAGCACCAGCTCGGCTTGCGCCTCGTCCAGCCCCTTGGGAAGTTCGCCCTCCAAGGCCTTGGCAGCGGAAGCCAGGAATTGTTCTCCCGGGCCGGCGCCCCATTCGGCGGAGCCCTTCCCAATGCACCAGCGGGCCAGGCCATGGGCCAATTCCACGATGGGAAGCTGGCGCAGTTCGGCGAGCGCCTGCTCTTCGAGCTCACCAGGATTCCCGGGCGCGGAAAGAGCGTCTGCGCTGAACGGAGCCGCGGTCTCCAGATTGCCGCGCAGCCAACTCAGCTCGGCGAGGTCTTGGGTCCAGCGGCCGGTATCCTCGATAAAATCAAGGTAGTCTGCCCAGGCCATGTAGAGCACCATGCGCAGTTCCCCGGAGAGATCTTCCGGCTCTTCGGCTTCCTCGAACTCGATCATGGAGTTCAACACCCCGAACAGCTTGGGTGCGTTGAACTCGGTGACGGATTCCAGTCCTACGACTTCGGCGTACATGCCCAGCGTTTCGCGCACGGCCGCCAAGGCAAGCAAGGCGGTTTCCGAATCTTGCCGCCGCTCGCCATACCAACGCACGAATTCAGGCGACAGCGCGTCCAGCCCGCGGTCGACCTTCACTCGCCCCATGGACACCACCGGTGCCTGAACACGTCCGGGGTGCCCCTGATTTACTTGCTTTTTCTTCTTCTTGGCCACCGGGTCTCCCTCACGCGCTTGGACATCTTTGTTTCAAGACTACGTGGGTTAGGCGCTTCCAGAGCGGAAATAGGGCATTCTCCGGCTAGCTGTCCTACGACAGCCCCACGGCGTTCCCATTGCCGTCGACGTCCATGTGCATGGCTGACGGAACCTTGGGAAGGCCCGGCATGGTCATGATCGCCCCGGTGATGGCCACGATGAAGCCTGCGCCAGTCTTGGGGATCAACTCGTGGACCTGCAAGGTGAACCCCTCCGGGGCGCCCAGGAGCTTGGGGTCGTCGGAGAAGGAATACTGGGTCTTGGCCATGCACACCGGCAGGTCGTCCCAGCCGTTGGCGTGGATCTGCTCGAGCATCCGCCGTGCACCGGCGGAGTATTCGACATCCGCTCCCCCGTAGATCTCGCGCACCACGGTCAGGATCTTGTCCTCGATGGGCAGCTCCAGTTCGTACAGCGGAGCGAAATTGTTTGGCGCTTCGATGGCCCGCAAGACCGCGGAGGCCAGGTCGCCGGCCCCCGCGCCGCCTTGGCCCCAGACGTCGGCAATCGCGCATTCCACGCCCTGCGCTTCGGCCCAGCCGGTGACCACCGCCAGTTCTGCCTCGGTATCCGCGGTGAACCGATTGATCCCGATCACCGGCTGGATGCCGAACTTCCTGATGTTCGAGGCATGCCGCGCGAGGTTTGATAAACCAGCGCGCACGGCCGCGACATCCTCCTTGCCCAACTCGCCCTTGGGAACTCCCCCGTGCATTTTCAGCGCGCGAATGGTGGCGACGATAACCACCGTGTCGGGGTCGCACCCGGCATAACGGGCCTTGATGTCCATGAACTTCTCGGCACCGAGGTCTGTACCGAAGCCTGCCTCGGTCACCACAACGTCGGCCAGCGCGCGTGCGGTGTTGGTGGCGATGGCCGAGTTACAGCCGTGTGCAATGTTGGCGAACGGCCCGCCGTGGATGAAGGCGGGCGTGCCGCCCATGGACTGGACCAGGTTGGGCTTGATCGCGTCCTTGAGCAGCATCGCCATGGCGCCCGCGGCGCCCAGGTCATCAACGGTGACCGGATCCTTGTCATAGGTGTATCCAATGGTCATACGGCCAAGCCGGGCGCGCAGGTCCTCTAGCCCGGTGGCCAGGCAGAAGACCGCCATGACCTCGGAGGCGACGGTAATCTCAAAGCCGGTTTCCCGCGGGACTCCCTCGGCTGGTCCGCCAAGGCCGATGACCACGTGGCGCAGCGCGCGGTCATTCATGTCCAGAACGCGCTTGAATGTGATGCGCCGCGGATCGATGCCCAAGGCATTGCCCTGGTGCAGGTGATTGTCGAGCAGCGCCATCAACAGGTTGTTGGCGCTGGTGATGGCGTGGAAATCCCCGGTGAAATGCATATTGATCTCATCCATGGGGAGCACCTGGGAGTAACCGCCACCGGTGGCCCCGCCCTTCATGCCGAAGTTCGGGCCCATGGACGGTTCGCGCAAGGCGATCATGGTTTTGGCCCCGGTGGCCGCCAGCGCATCGCCCAAACCCACCACCATGGTGGATTTCCCCTCCCCTGCGGGCGTCGGGGAAATTCCGCTGACCAGAACGACCTTTCCGGGGCGGACACCACGAGCAGTCAAAAGCGACGGGTCGACCTTGGCCTTGTACCTGCCATAGGACTCAACTGCGGCTTCAGGGATCCCCGCCGACTCGGCGATCTCGGAAATTGGCCTGAGCGCCGCCCGCGAGGCAATCCCAAGATTGCTCATGTCGGTTTCTGGCGTTGCTGTCATCGCATGCCCCTAATCTGGCGTCCGGTATTCCGGGAGATGAGGAAGACCAAGGTTTTTGGTATTCCTTGATTCCCTCCAAGCTACCACTGCGGCAATAACGGGCGCTGGCACGGCTTGGCCGAAGTAGAGCACGTGCCTTTTGCGGCGGGGCATTGGCCGAGCAAGGACACGAGCATCGACTCTGCACAGCACCAGAGCAGCTTGGAAAATCCGGCTCTTGCGATTATGAACGGCAAAGACCGGTCAGTTCGGCAACAGGCTCCAGGACGTCGATCAGCAACACTCGGCACGGCGGCCTCACGCATCAACCGACGAGCTAGCGACTGAGGGCCGCCCTCCCGTTTCAATCCCCATCATTCGGGCGTTCAGAATATGTGAAACCTCAATCGTGGATAATTTCCGCCGCTCTCTCCCACGCGGCGACTCCGCCGAGATCAGCCACAATCCCGTCGGGGCGCTGAAGCACCCCGGATACAAAATCTATTGATATTCGATAGTTAATTGTTGATAATCAATCTATGAACATGTTGCCGCTTGCCCTGCTTCGAGCATTCCTCATTCTGATCTTTCTCGGCGGACTCCTGTGGCAAGCGTGGGTTGTGCCTACGCTTGCGGCGCAGAATGCCGCACTCTTTCCCGAAGTCGCATTCCTGGCCACCCCCTATACGGTGGTGGTCATAGTCGCAATTGCCTGCCTGCAGGTCTCAATGGCTGCTATCTGGAAGTTGCTGACCATGGTGGAACGCCGGACCATCTTCACCCTGCGGGCCTTCGGCTGGGTCAACACCATCATTGCGTCAATCGCCGTGGCCACATTTCTGGCCCTGTCTCTTGGCATCCACCTACTCGGTGCGGTCGGTGTGGGCGGCCCCGGTGTCGCACTGGCGATCGCCGCCCTCACGACCTGCGGAAGCGCGTTCGTTCTCCTGATGCTGGTCATGAAGGGGCTGCTGCGCCGGGCGACCAATCTTGAAGACGGGATGGCAGAGCGCGTTTAGTACCCATCATCACCGATAGGCGAACGGCGGAGCTAAAGGTCCATCGGAAATTTCTCAAGCCGCGCCTACAGACGGCCGCACTATGACGGTTAGATTTTCGATTTGGCCTCTAGCTGCGGGTCTCCTGGGGTGCCAGTCCGGCGACTTCCTGCGCCGAGCCGCTGGAGACTCGCGGCAGCCAAATCACCCTGCGCCCGAGGACACGTTTTTCACAGGGAATCATCCAGCCCCATCCGAAGGTACTTAATTAGTTAGCTGGGAGCTTGCTCCAAAGCGCTCGCGTACCGGCACTTCTGGTGCTACATTGGCCGAGTAAGGATCGCTCAGCCCCTTAGTCCTTGGCCATTATTGGCAGGCAAGTGGCTGGTGGCGGAAGTTCGAGTAAAGGGAGAAGATATGAACGAAAACGTCCCAACGAATTCCACCGATATTTCGGATAAGACGCTGGAGGATCACATTTCGGATCCTGCGCTTTCCGATGAAGCGGGACATGACTGGACCGACGAAGGCGGGGCGACCCCCGATGGTCCGGCAACAGAAGTCAGTCCCGAAGAAACCCAGCGATAACCTACCTACAAGCGCATTTGCTCCCCAGCAGTGGCCAAGCCATTGCTGGGGAGTCTTACTTTTGCCGATCGACCTTTGCCCTCGAATCCAAGAAGACATGTAAAGGTTTTTCACACGTTTACCTGACTGGCTCAATGTGTCCGGTCAGCAGCTAGCGGGCATACTCAAACATTTCGTTGACGCGCTGCTTGTCGAAAAGCGAAGCATCGAACTGCTCACCGTCGCGCAGGAAGAGCCATTTTCGGTACTCCGCTTGATCCGGATGATCCGGGTCCTTCAGCGCTTCGATCACCATGGCCCACCCAAGCGGCCCTCCCGAGTCTTCCCGCGGAGCCATCCTGCGCCCGCCAATGCACCGCGGCAACGGGCCAGCGTCGACCGGTGGCAGTCCTTCCAGCTCGATACGGACTTCCCAGTAGTCACCGAAGTCATAGACGTAATCGAGCTTGCCCTGCCCATGACTTAGCAGTTCGTCGAGGCATACCGTGGACTCATCAACATCGGATCTAATCTCGGAACCAGCCGGACCGAAGCTCACCCCATTAACACCATTGAGCTCAAACTGGTGCGGGTGCGCGTCGTACCAACCGAAACTGTACTGAATCACCTGATGCAATTGGTCCAGCCGCATCGAACCTGGAACCAAAACCCTGCGCCAGATCGGCGGACTGGTACGTCTGATTCTGAATTTCAATTGCAATACCGAAGCGTATGAACTCATCAGCCCCTACTCCTGAAACTTCGACTTCTTATACTCAAATCCAGCTGCAGCGCTAGGCTCCAAGCACTGAAACTTCTGACGGGTACGGCGATACTCGTTCGATATAGATCGGTTTTCCGAGTCATTTTCAAACCACCCATTGGTAGGGTGACAGCATGATCAACACCGCCCGATTGCATTCAGACCTCTCCCGACTCAACCGTGAAACCTCGATGATGATGGCCACGATTGACACCCTGTCCGCCGATGAGTTGGCCGCCGATTCTCTCTGCGAGGGCTGGAGCCGAGCGCATGTCATCGCCCACCTCGCATCCAACGGCCGCACCCTGGTCAAGCTCATCGATTGGGCCATTACCGGCGAACCGCAGCAGCTTTATGCGTCCACCGAGGCGCGCAACGCAGAAATCGCCGAGCTTGCCGCCTTGCCCCGCGAAGAACTGCTCGCGGGTTTCCGCGACGCGGCAACGTTCTTTGCCGAGCAGTCCGAGCGTCTCACCGGCGAGCTAGCGGTCGAAGAGGTGGATCTGCACGGCAAGATCATCCCGGCGACCTCCATCGTGGCGCTTCGGATCGCGGAGATCGTCATCCACCACCACGATCTGGACACCGCCTGGACCATCGAGGAGGCGGACCCGGATTCACAAGAAAACGCCGTGGAGGCCGCGGTACGCACCATGCGCGTGAAGAACGCCCCGGGCATGACGCTGGTCACCGAAGAAGGCGACGAATGGGTTATCGGCGACGGCGCGCTGAAGGTCCGCTCGGACCGCGAAGGCCTCATCGAATGGCTCGCCCGCGGCCAGTCGCGGCACATTGAGGCAGATGGTCCGATCCCGGCCCTGCCTGCTTGGTAGCAAGCCCCACGCGCACCCGGAACTTCTCTCCGGCACGCCCAAGGCTCACGCTGGCTGCGGAACTCAACGAGTTCCGCAGCCAGCGTTCTTTAATGCCCTACAACGCGACCTGGCGGTTCTGATCCTTGTACAGCAGGTAGCGGAAGTTGCTCGGCCCTCCGGCGTAGCAAGCCTGCGGGCAGAAGGCGCGCAGGGACATGTAGTCCCCGGCTTCAACCTCGACCCAGTCCCCGTTCAAGCGGTAGACGCCCTTTCCTTCCAGGACATACAGGCCATGTTCCATCACGTGGGTTTCGGCGAAGGGAATCGAGGCTCCCGGCTCGAAGGTCACGATATTCACCCCGAAGTCGAAGGCGATGTCATTCGGGTCGAGCATCCGGGTGGTGCGCCATTTGCCGTCGGTGCCCGGCATCTCGCCCGGTTCCACGTCGCGTTCGTTGCCCACTACCGGCCCCGGTGCCGCCACGCCGGCCACCGGCTCGTAGCGCTTGCGGATCCAGTGGAAATTCGCCACCTCGGCGCCGTCGTTGCGTGCGGACCAGCTGGCTCCGGCCGGCAGGTAGGCGTAGCCGCCATCGGCGAGCACATGCTCTTGGCCCTCGATCACCAGGGTCAATTCGCCGCCCAGCACGAAAATGAAGCCCGACACCTCGGCCTGTGGTTCCGGCTTGGCCGCTCCTCCGCCGGGAGAGACTTCGAGAATCGACTGGGCGAAGGTGGTGGCTCCCCCGGCCACCGGGCGGTTCAGCACCCAGGCGCGGGTGCTGGACCATTCGGGGAACACGCTGGTGACGATATCGCGCAGCACCCCCTTGGGAATGACCGTGTAGGCCTCGGTGACGATCGCGCGATCGGTCAACAGGTCGGTTTGCGGCGGGTGGCCGCCGAAGTTGGTGTAGTACGCGGCTTTTTGTGCGGCTGCTGCGGTCATGATGTTCCTCCTAGGCATGTGAACGGTTTAGCGCGATTGCTTCGAGTTCGGCGGTTGTGATTTGGGCTAGTTCCTGGACTTCTTCTTCGCCCACCGCACCGCAGCTCACGCCGCGGTGGATATAGCGGGCCAGGGCTCGCGCGGTGGCCGGTTCGTCCATGATGGCCGAGTCGATCCGGTGGACGTAGTTGCGCAGCCGCGTCGCTGCGGCCTGCAATCCTTCGCGGAAGAAGGCGAAGGTGGCCAGGTAGCGGGTGGGCAGCTGATTCGCGTGCATATCCCAGCCCTGGTAGATCCCGCGTTCCAGGTGGCGGCGCACCAGTCGGGCATGCAGAGCCCAGGCCGCCGCAATATTCTCCGGGTCTCCGGCCGGAATGATGTTGGTGGAGCCGTCCGATAGCTCCACCCCGGTGCCCGCGACCGCCACCTGCATGACGTCCTTGGCGAAGTCGGCGACCGGGTGCTCCATCGATTGGTAGGCGGCTGCGACGCCAAGGGAGGCCGAGTAGTCGTAGGTGCCGTAGTGCAGGGAGGAAATTCTGCCTTGGCCAGCGTGGATCAGCTGCGCCACCGGGTGGCTTCCGTCGGCCGCGATGATCACCTGCGGCGTCTCTACCTGCACCTCGAAGCGGATCTCTCCGGCTTCGAGGCCATGGTTCTGCTCCAGCTTCTCGGCGAGGAACACCATCGCCTCGACCTGAGCCACGGTACTGACCTTGGGCAGGGTCAGCCGCAGCCCGGCGGGCAGCGGACCGTTTTCAAGCAGCCGGGAGATGAATAGATCCAGGGTGCGGATGCCGCGGGCCCGGGTAGGGGCCTCGAAGCATTTGAAGCGGATGCCCAGACAGGCCGGAGCCTGCCCGGCGGCTACGGCGGCGGATACCGAGTCGGCGGCGGCTAGTGCGTGCGCGTCCTCCTCGGCGTCCGGCCGGTTGCCGTAGCCATCCTCGAAGTCGAGACGCAAATCTTCGATGGGTTCAACCTCTAGCTTGGCCGCCACCAAGGCACCGAGCCGCTCGGGCTCGGCGAGTCCCAGCGTGGCCGCCAGCTCGCCGAGTCCCGCGGCACCGCCGGCGACCGCGAGGGCTGCGGCGCCCCACTGCGCGGTAAGCTCGCCGGTGAACCGGTCCCCTGGAACATACACGGTGTGCACCGGCTGGCGCGCTCCGCTCTCCCCCGGGTAGCCGTGGGCGAGGAGCCTGTCGGTGTCGGCCAGCCGCGCTTCCACGGCCGCTAGGGTTGACTCATCGAAGAGATTGCTCATGGCTTGGTCACGAATTCCTTATCCAATAGTTCGTACGCTGGGGTGGTCAAGAAGTCAGCGAAGTCCTCATCCTTGCCGCTGGTCAGCTTCGCGATCAGCTCGGCTGCCGGCTGGTAGAAGGCGGCGAACTGCTCCTCGTTGTTCACTTCGGAACGCAGACGCTCAACCTCTTCGGCGAGGATCGTGGAGACCAACTGCGTGGTGATGGTGTTGCCGGTGTCGGCGGCCACGACCTCGTTGCGGATCTGCTGCCAGATCTGCGAGCGGGAGATCTCCGCGGTCGCGGCATCTTCCATCAGGTTGTGGATGGCTACCGCGCCATTGCCCGAAAGCCACACGGCCACGTAGTTCACCGCGACGTACAGGTTGGCGCGGACGCCAGCCTCGGTGACCTCGCCCGGGGCGCTGGCCACGTCGAGCAACTGCGCGGCGGTGACCTCAACCTCTGGACGCTGGCGGTCGATCTGGTTTGGCTTATCGCCCAATGCGCCGTCGAAGATTTCCTTGCAGATTTCCACCAGGTCCGGGTGGGCAACCCAGGAGCCGTCGAAGCCGTCCGTGGCTTCGCGGTTCTTGTCTTCGCGGACCTTGGCGAAGGCCGCTGCGGTGACCTCTGGTTCGCGGCGGTTCGGGATGAAGGCGGCCATGCCTCCCATGGCGAAGGCCCCGCGCTTGTGGCAGGTCTTCACCAGCAGCTCGGTGTAGGCGCGCATCATCGGCGCGGTCATGGCCACGGCCGAGCGGTCCGGCATGATGAACGCGTCTCCCGCCTCGCGGAAGGTCTTGATGATGGAGAACAGGTAATCCCAGCGTCCGGCGTTCAGGCCCGAGACGTGGTCGCGCAGTTCGTAGAGGAACTCTTCCATCTGGAAGGCCGCGGGAATCGTTTCGATGAGCATCGTGGCGCGCACGGTGCCGTAGTCGATGCCGAGCTCGGCCTGTGCGAAGGTGAACACCTCGTTCCAGAGGCGCACCTCCAGGTAGTGCTCCATCTTCGGCAGGTAGTAGAACGGGCCCTGGCCCGATTCTGCCAGCACCTTGGCGTTATGGAAGAAGTGCAGGCCGAAGTCGACCAGCGCACCGATCGCCGGCTTGCCGTCGATCAGCACATTGTTCTCCGGCAGGTGCCAGCCGCGGGGGCGGACCACAACAACCGCGCGTGCCGCGTCGGTGCGCAACGCGTAGGTCTTGCCCTCCGGCGAGGTGAAGGACAGCTCCCCGCGGGCCGCCGCGTTCAGGTTGGCGATCGCGTCGATGACATTGGACCAGCTCGGCGTCGAGGCGTCCTCCAGGTCCGCAAGCCAGACCTTGGCCCCTGAGTTCAGCGCGTTGATGGCCATTTTGGCCGGGCTTGCCGGGCCGGTGATCTCCACGCGGCGGTCGCGCAGGGCTGCAGGGGCCTCGGCGACCTTCCAGTCCCCGGTGCGCACAGTCTCGGTTTCCGGGTCGAAGTCGATGGCGCGTGCCTTGGAGAACTGCTGGCGGCGCTCACCGCGTGCTTCCAGCAGCTCGTTGCGCGTGCCGGCGAACTTTTCGTGCAGCTTTTCAATGAATGCCAGCGCCTCGGCGCTGAGGATCGCTTCCGCGCCGCTTACCTCTGGGATTCGTGTAATTGAGATGGTCATGGTGCTCCTTAACCTGTCAGTGTCGTGTTCCAGCGACAATATTTACGTGTGGGTTTTACTGCTTTCCGGCTGCTTGGACCACCGCTGCCGCCACGTTCCCGGCTACCAGCGGGTCAAAGACCGAAGGGACAATAAACCCGGGATTCAGCTCTTCCGGCGCAACCCGGGCGGCGATGGCATCTGCCGCGGCTAAGAGCATGGCGTCGGTTATATCGGCAACGCCAGCGTCGAGCAATCCGCGGAAGAATCCGGGGAAGGCCAGCACGTTGTTGATCTGGTTCGGGAAGTCGCTGCGCCCGGTGGCGACCACCATCGCGTGGCGACCGGCAACCGCAGGATCCACTTCGGGATCCGGGTTGGCCATGGCGAAGACGATCGCGCGTTCGTTCATCGCGGCGATATCTTCTTCGTCCAGGACATTCGGTGCCGAAACCCCGATGAACACATCGGCATTGACTACGGCCTGCTTCAGCGTTCCGGTGAAGTTCTCCGGGTTGGTGTTCTCGGCCAACCAGGTCCGGTGCGCATCGGTGTACTGTTCGTTGCGGTTGATCGCTCCGTTGCGCCCGCAGGCGACGATATTGCTTGCACCGCGCGCCTTGAGCAGCTGGATGATGGCGTTGCCGGCGGCGCCGACACCGGAAACCACGATGCGCAGGTCCGCAAGCTTCTTGTCCACTACCTTCACCGCATTGACCAGGGCGGCCAGCGTCACGATGGCGGTTCCGTGCTGATCGTCGTGGAAGACCGGGATGTCCAGCTCCTCGCGCAGGCGGGCCTCGATCTCGAAGCAGCGCGGGGCGGCGATGTCTTCGAGATTAACCCCGCCGTAGACGGGGGCTAGTGCCTTGACGATGTTGACGATCTCGTCGGTGTCCTGGGTGTCGAGGCAGACCGGCCAGGCATCGACGTCGGCGAACTGCTTGAACAGCGCGGCCTTGCCTTCCATCACCGGCAAAGCGGCGGCCGGGCCGATATTGCCCAGCCCCAGGACGGCCGAACCGTCGGTGACCACGGCGATGGTATTGCGCTTGATCGTGAGGTTTCGGGCATCTGCCGGATTCTCTGCGATTGCCATGCAGACGCGGGCAACACCCGGGGTATAGGCCCGGGAGAGGTCATCGCGGTTGCGCAGCGCCACCTTGGGCGTCACCGAGAGCTTTCCGCCAAGGTGCATCAAGAAGGTGCGGTCCGACACGTTGCGGACATTCACCCCGTCAAGATTGTTCAGGGCATCGCGAACCGTGTCGCCGTGGGCGACGTCGGTGGTGTTGCAGGAAACGTCGACCACCATGTGGGTATGGTGCGATTCGGTGACGTCCAAGGCCGTGATGTGCGCACCGGCCGAGCCTACTGCCGCAGCCAGTTCACTGGTCGCGGTTATCGATGCTGGGGTCTCTACGCGAAGCGTCAATGAATATCCCGGGCTTGGTGCTGCCATCAGATCCTCCTGTAAAAGTTTTCCGTATAGTGGATACTATTATCCTCAAAATGAAAATGCAAGAGGCTTTTGTGTGCTGAAGCACGATTTTTTATCCACTATTTTCGGATCGTGGAAGAAAATGGGATTTTCGGGGTATTCTTGGGGCTAGGATTTCGCATCGTAGAACTAAAACGTAAGCTACTTCCAAAATCAGTACCCTAGAAGGAGCAGCAGATGACGCAGACCGCCAGCAAGTCCACTACCGGTGGAGTTCAGTCCGTTGAACGAGCCTTTGAACTTCTGGAAGTCATCGCCCGCGCCGGAGGCGAGGCGGCGCTCAGCGAGCTGGCCGCAGACACTCCCCTGCCGCTGCCCACCATCCATCGCCTGCTGCGCACCTTGGTCGGCGTCGGCTATGTCCGCCAGCTGCCCAACCGCCGCTACTCGCTGGGCCCGCGGCTGATCCGCCTGGGCGAAGTGGCCAATCGCCAACTTGGCGCCTTGGCCTCCCCGGTACTCAAGGAGCTGGTAGGCAAGCTGGGCGAATCAGCCAATATTGCGGTACTCGACGGCGACATGGTCACCTATATTGCCCAGGCGCAGTCCCCCCACTCAATGCGGATGATCACCGAGGTAGGCCGGCGCGCCATGCTCCACAATTCGGGAGTCGGCAAGGCGGTGCTTTCGGTACTGGATGATGAGCGCGTACAGCGCTTGGTCGCCCAGGCCGGAATGCCGCCAAAAACGGCCAATACCATTACTACCTTGGGCAAGCTGTTTACCGATGTTGAAGCCACCCGCGAGCGCGGGTACGCCATCGATGAAGAAGAACAGGAACTCGGCGTCCGATGCATCGCCGTGCCGGTCCCGGGGGCACCAACTCCGATGGCCATCTCGGTCTCCGGGCCAGTCACCCGTGTAGACGAAGCCTTTATCAAATCAGCCGTGCCGGAGTTGCAGGAAGCCGCCCGCGAGCTGGGCCGGCAGCTGGTCGCCGTTGCGGAATAAGGCTTTCGGGTCGCGCAGCGCTCAATGACGCGCAACCGGTCTGCCCCCCCTACCTAAATGCCTGCCGCCCGGGCATTAATTGTCGCTGGCTTCTTCCGCGCCAACCGGACCTTACAAGGCTCGGTGTAGTGGCTGATCGTGCCAATGCTTGGCTGGGTTACCGAGAACTGGTTAATCACCTTGGAAGCCCTGCATGGCCCCGGGGATCGTGCGAAGTCCGCAATATTTGCGTGGCGTTTGGGATCGTCACTTTCGGCGCGTGGTTCCACCCGGCGTCGTCAAGCGATATTGATGCCGCGCAGTCGCTCAAGTGCTGAATAAAAGTTCTTCGCCTGCCGTAGCCCCACTGCGGAAGCTATTTCGCGCCGGCCCACTGATCATCGATCATGGCGGCAAAGTCGAATGCTTCATCTAGGATTTCGCGCAAGCTTTCTTCGGGCGCGCTAACCCAGCGAACTAACGCGTGGTCATAGAGCGCCATGGCCAGCAGCGCAGAGGTTTCCGCCCGACGAACGTTGGCGCAAAATGACGATAATGCCTGCGCCAGGGAAGCCTGCTGCTCACGTCTAAATTCTTGCCAGCTGGCGCGCAACGCGGGACTCCCCCACACCAGCTGAATTCGTCCCCGTAGGGCTTCTGGGTCTTGTTCTGCGGCCACGACCGTCGATTCAAAGCTTCGGCGCAAAAGTTCCAGCAGGCTTTCTCCGGGATGAGAGGCCATGGACGCCAACGCTTCAGAAAAATGCACATTCAGCGAACCTAGGGCGGTGATCACCGCATCTTCCTTCGAGGAGAAATACCTGAAGAAGGTGGCCCGGGAAATGCCCACTGATTGAGCGGCTTGCTGCGCGGTAACGTTCTCCAGTCCTCGCTCGGCGAACAGGGTATAGATCTGTTCTGCCAACTCGACCTTCATCTTCTCGCGCACTCGTTCACGCACCGCAGGGACCATGGCAAAAACTTTACTCTGAGATGATCGACCTCTTTTGAGACTCAGTCTCTTCGCCCATATCAGGGGCAATTTATTCTCGGCGTGTCGCATAGAGGCAAGTTAACGAATCTAAACAATCAACCCGTTTTGACGTCATACTTAGGACCTCTTCGTTAGGCTCGATAATAGATAACAATGCAGACATGAGGGATTCGCATGGCACAGGACATCAAGGTAGGCACCATCGAGCTCGGGCAAGGACTGCAGATAACCGGTCAAGGGTTCGGGAGCATGTCACTCAGCGGACCCTATGGCCCGGCCGAGGATGACGAATCTCTGCGCACCCTAAATCACGTCATCGATAGAGGAGTTACTTTCCTCGACACCGCCAACATCTACGGCGAGGGACATAATGAGTCCCTGCTGTCCCGGGTGCTCAAGACGCGCCGCGATGAAGTTACGCTGGCCACCAAGGCTGGCATTGTTCGCCCAAAAAACCCGGGCGATCCACGAGCCAATGGCGATCCGGCCTTCATCAAGGACTGCCTCGATGCGAGCCTGCAACGACTCGGTGTCGACGAAGTGGACCTGTACTACTACCACAGGGTGGATAGCCGCGTGCCGATCGAGGAGACCGTCGGAGCCTACGCTGAACTGGTTCAAGCCGGCAAGATCAAACACATCGGATTATCCGAGGTAACCTCCAACGAGCTTCGTCGGGCACATCAAATCCACCCGATCACCGCAATTCAGATGGAGTACTCGATCTTCAGCCGGGATATTGAGCGCTGGCTGCTTCCGACGGCATGCGAGCTCGGGGTCGGTTTGGTGCCCTATGCCTCGCTGGGCCGCGGCTACTTCACCGGACAGGTGGACTCGCTGGAGCAGTTGGAGTCCGGCGATATCCGGCATAATTTCCCACGCTTCGAACCAACGAGCATGGAGCGGAATCTGCGGCTGCGAAAGGTCATCGAGGCCGTGGCCGAACGTGAAGGATTCTCCACGGCGCAGGTGGCGCTGAGCTGGGTCTACGAGCAGGCTGACCGCCACAGCGTGACCGTTTCACCAATTCCGGGCACCCGCTTCCGTGCCCATTTTGATGACAACTTGGAGGCGCTGAACATTCGGCTCTCCGAACTGTCAATGAACGAGTTGGATGCCTTGGCCGCTCAAGTCGACGGCGAACGTCAACGAGACATCTATTCTGTTTCCAAGGGCCGCGAAGAACAGCAGATGGCGAACTTATAGTGCTGAGCTCCGCGGGTTAAACCCGGAGCATTCATCCGCACTGGCTGTTCAACCGCTCAGCTCTCCCACCCGTTGCCGCTTATCACCGCTACTGCGTAGAGTTTCGAGCGTAGGGTATTTCCAGTATTTGGCGAGGAAGGACTAGCCCACCATGAGAATCGCATTGGCTCAGGTATTGAGCACCGCAGATCCGCAGCGAAACTTAGTGACCATCCGTGATCATGCGCGGCAAGCGAAAGCAGCCGGCGCGACATTGGTGGTCTTTCCCGAAGCCATGCAGGTGTCCTTTGGCCACCCGCTAGCCGACTTTGCCCAGCGTTTAGACGGCCCGTGGGCTACGTTAGTCCGCCAGCAGGCCCGCGACATCGGCATCACCATCGCCGTGGGCATGTTCACCCCGGGGCAAGAAGGCCGGGTGCGGAACACCTTATTGGTCGCAGGCACTGGTGTCGATACGCACTACGACAAGATCCACCTCTACGACGCCTTCGGTTTTTCCGAGTCGGATACCGTGACCGCCGGAAACACTCCGGTGCAGTTTGACCACCAGGGCACCATTGTCGGACTGGCCACCTGCTATGACCTGCGATTCCCCCAATTGTTCGTCCACCATGCCCGGGCGGGAGCCAAGGTTAATATCATCGCCGCTTCCTGGGGCCAGGGCGAGGGCAAGGCCGAACAGTGGACCACTCTGGCTCAGGCCAGAGCCCTGGATTCCACGACTTTTGTGGTGGCCGTTGACCAGGCCGACCCTGCCAGCATTGGCCGGCAGGTTACGGGCACCGCACCATTGGGAGTCGGGCATTCCGTGGTGGTGGATCCCTTGGGCCGGATCATTGCCCAGGCGGGCACAGAACCGCAGCTGCTGGTAGTTGACCTTGATCTGGATCAGGTCGCGCACGCTCGAAGGCAACTGCCCGTACTCGCCAACGCTGTGGACCTGTAGGCCGGCGGCAGGGCTTCCTCCTGGCATGAGCCCGAAGAATCGGGCCTACCAGGTAAGACTTACTCGGCAAGATCCAGCATCGGCGCCTTTCGCTTGAATCCACCGGTTACATAGGCGAGATATCCCAGCCCCAGAACGATCCAGGCCAGACCGAACGTCAAGGACAATGCGCTGAGGCTGGTCCACAACCAAATAGTCAGCGCCACGCCAATGAGCGGCAGCACCAGATAATTAATTGTGGCTGCCAATCCGCGGTGCCGGTGGGCCAAGAAGAAATATTTGATGACCGAGAGGTTTACTGCCGAAAACGCCACCAGCGCTCCGAAGCTAATCATGGCGGACACCATTTCCAGGCTGGCAAAAAGCGCGGTGAGTGAGACGGCGGAAACGATCAGGATGACAAATGTTGGAGTCTTGAACCGCGGATGAAGATAGCCGAATACTCGGCGCGGCAGCACCCCGTCGCGGCCCATGCTGTAGAGGATCCGTGACACCGATGCCTGCGATACCAAGGCAGAACCCATTGCACCGCAAATGAAACCAGCCGTGAAGAAGATCGACAGGAATTGCCCGCCGACTGCGAAGACAACTTGGATGGAAGCGGAATCAGCGTTCGTAAATTCGTGGCTGGGGTAGACAAGATGCGAGACGTAGGCCAGCACCACGAACAGAAATCCGCAGATCAGAGTGGTGAGCACGATGGCCCTTGGCAAATCCCGCTTGGGATTGCGCGCCTCTTCCGCGAAAGTCGTGATTGAATCGAACCCCAAGAACGAGAGACACAAAATTGCCGCTCCCGCGGCAAGCGGAGCAAAGCCACCCGGGTCCCCGGTCCCCCGCAGGGGCGCAAACAGATCTACCGTGGCTTGACCCCGCAGGTACGCGAGGGAAAATCCGATGAAGAGGATGATGAACAGGAACTGGAAGCCGATGATCACGATATTTGTCCGGGCCACCGAGACGATGCCGATAATGTTCAGCACGGTAACCAGCGCCATCCCGGCCAGCATGAAGGCCCACGGAGGTATCGACGGGAAAAACTCGTTGAGGTAGATCCCCAAGAGCAGGTAGTTGATCATGGGTAAAAAGAGGTAGTCAAGCAGCAATGCCCAACCGGCCATGAACCCGATATTTGAACCGAATGACCGCTGCGCATAAACATACGCCGAACCCCCGACGGGAAATGCCCGTGACATCAGCCCGTAGGAACGGGCGGTGAACAGCATAGCTATCAGGGTAATTAGATAGGCCACCGGCAACCGCCCGCCGGTAATTTCCGTGACGATTCCATAGGTACTGAAGATCGTCAGCGGCACCATGTAGACCATGCCGAAGAGCACGAGGTTTGGAAGCCCTAGTACCCGGTTCATCTGCGTGGGTGCCTCCGTCACGCCCTCCGTATATTGCTGAGCCTGTTTCATGACCGTTACCTCTCTGCAGGTGCCCCGCTGCTGCCATCGCGTGAAGCGACGGACTTTCCAGCACGCGAAGGCGCACCATCGAAAATAATGAAGACCGTTCACTTAATGTAGTGATAGGCCTCACCATTAGCAAGGGGGGCATGGTGGCCAGCAAGGCGTTCAAAGCTCATGAGATCGACCGGGAGAACGAGTTGAGCCCTGCAATTACGGCCAACTTAGGCAGAATGACTTGGAACTTTTTGATCACTCGGAAAACTCGAAGAAGCCCATTCAGTCAACCTCGATGTTCAAAAGAAATTTATAAGATTAATTTGTTTGAAACATGGCGACAGCTCAACCCGACCGAGACTAAGGCTGGGCGACTTCCCGCTCGATGGCAGCAATCATGGCACGTAGCCCAAATTCAAAGGATTGATCGCTGACCGTGGATCGAGCCTGCCGCGCATATTTTTCCCCGCTTTCCATGACTTCCCCGTGGCTGCTGCCACCGTCTTTACCGCCCTGCTCGGGTAGCGCGGCGACATGCGCGCCGGGTGCCACGATGTCCAATGCAGCGCCGACCACCAGCGACTCAATGGCCACCATCACCATCAAGATTCTTGGCACGGCAACACCTGCACGGCGCAGGAGCCGTCCCATCTCTTCGTAGATCACTCCCGATTCGGACTCTTCGGAGATCGGTGTAGCGACAATCAACTCAACGGCTGCGGGAACACGGAGCAAGGCTTCGCGGAATAACACCGCAAAGTGGAAGAGCGCTTCGGTCCAGGGCAGGTCGGCAAGCATGCTTCGGTCGATGGAACGCACCATGTCTCGACGCATCAGGTTCACCAGATGCTGCCGATTTTCCACGTGGTTATACAGCGCCGGTGTCCGCACATCCAAGGCGCGGGCCAGCCGCCCCATGGAAAATTCTTCCGGCCCCACGTCTTGAAGCAGGGCGAAAGCGGCATCGACAATTCCCTGCTGCGACAGGATTGGCGTGGCCGGCCGGCCGGCGACTCGTTGCGACATTCAGACCATCCCGATTCTTCGACAATTCCACCTCCATCCAACCATGGACACTCGGTGGTTCCGAGGTTAGACTCAAAAATAATTAACACTATTAATATCTTGGAGTGAAACCATGCACGGACCCCAGACGGTGCTGTACGCAGCGACCATACACACGCTGACTCAGGAGCAGGAAATAACCGCACTGGGAATCACCGACGGAGTGATCTCGCATCTCGGCAACCGTGACCAGTCGCGGGATTGGCTCACCGCCGATACGGAAATTATCGACCACGGCGATGCCGCCATCACCCCGGGGCTCGTCGATGCGCATATCCACCCGGTTTTCGGTCAGTCTGTCACCCGCGGAATTTTCCTCGGCGATGCCCGAACCGTGGAAGAAGCGACCCACCTTTTCGCTGAGTATGCACGCACGCGAGAATCCGATCAGATCCTTTTGGGACATGGGCTGAATGTGGCGATCTTCGGATCGGCCGAACCCAACGGGCAGTTTCTCGAAGCGGCAGCACCCGGCCGTTCAAGCTACGTCACCTGCTTCGATGCCCATTCGGCTCTCGCTTCGCAGGCAATGCTTCAGCTTGCGGACATCAGCGGCACGGAAAGCTTTACCGACGGTTCCAGCGTCGTGGTTGACCTGCAGGGCAATCCCACCGGCTTCCTGCGGGAGTTTGCTGCCATGGCGCTTGTCGAGAGCTCCCTGCCCGTTTTGAGCATTGACGACAAGGTGCACGCCGTCTACCGGCTGCTGCGCGAGATGGCCGCCAGCGGACTGACCGGCGGAGAAATGCTCGATTTTGCCGACCCCGATTCCCTAGAGGTCTTCCGGCGCCTCGAACAGTACGGCGAACTGCCCATCAAGCTGCGGATTGCACCCTGGCTGATGGCGAGCGACGGCGCCGAAGCGCTGGAACGGATCATCGACCTCCAGGGACAACACGGCCGGCGTTGGCAGGTGCGCGGCGCAAAGCTCATGATTGACGGGACCGTGGACAACGGCACCGCGTGGCTCTACGAACCGGATACCGAAGGCGAATCCACGGATTCACTGTATTTGGATCCGAAGCAGTACCTCAGGAATCTCAACGCGCTAGCCGCTGCCGGAATTACCACCACCACGCATGCCATTGGGGATCGGGGCATCGGTTTTGTCATTTCGGCGATTGCCGCCCTGCCCAAGGATGGATTACGGCACCGCATTGAGCATTTGGAAGAAATCAATGATGAGGACTTCGCCCGGCTGCAGGCCTCGGGCGCAACCATCAGCATGCAGCCTACGCATTGCACCCATTTTGTGCGCGCCGACGGCTCGGACGCCTGGTCCCGGCGCCTCGGTGAGCGCCGCGCGCAGTTCGCATTCCGGCTGCGCGACGTCAAGGACGCCGGGCTGGTGCTGGCGCTGGGCTCCGACTGGCCTATCGCCCCCTTTGACCCGCGATTGATCATGGCCGATGCGCAGACCCGCCGGCGTACCGAGGTGCCCGACAGCGACAGCGCACAACCACGCCACCGGCTCTCGGCACGAGAGGCGTTGGAAGGCTACACCGCCAACGTCTATGAAAGCACCGGCACGACCGGCGGGCGCCTGACTCTGGGCATGCCAGCAGACCTCTCCGTCTTCGCGGCAGATCCGCTGGCGATCTCCCCCGAGGAACTGTGTACCGTCGAGGTGCTTGGAACCTACCTGGACGGCGTTCGAGTGGATACCCATGCGGAACTCGATTCGCCCGAACCGCTCCCGGCGAGCGCGAGCTAGGTAAGCACCTGCTCAGCGCCGATGCGCCGAGGCCCGCCAGGCACTGTCCACCATCTGATCCAGGCTGTGGCGCATCTGCCAGCCCAGGTCCCGGGCGGCTAATTTGCCATCGGCGACAATCCTCGCGGGATCCCCCGGCCGGCGGGCTTCTTCCAGGGCGGTGAACTCCTCGCCGGTCACCCGGGCCACCGCATCCATGATCTGGCGTACCGAGACCCCGTCGCCGGAACCCAAGTTGTAGACCGGTTCCAGCTCTTCTCCGGCCGCCAGCTTCTTGGCCGCTTCGACATGCGCCAGAGCCAGGTCGGCCACATGCACGTAATCCCGTACGCAGGTGCCATCGGCCGTGTTGTAGTCCGTGCCGAAGATCTTCGGGACCTTGCCCGCGTTCAGCGCGGCAAAAACCAGCGGGAACAGATTGTGCGGGCTGGCATCGTAGAGTTCTTCGCTTCCCGAACCGACCACGTTGAAGTAGCGCAGCGAGGTATGCCGCAATCCGTGGGCCACCGCCTGGTCGCGGATCAGCCACTCACCGATCAGCTTGCTCTGCCCGTACGGGGATTCTGGCAAGGTGCCCGTCGCCTCGGTGACGAGGTCCTCATCCGGGGTGCCGTACACGGCGGCCGAGGAGGAGAACACCATATTCTGCACCCGGGCATGCTCCATGGCTTCGAGCAGGTGCGCCGTGCCGGTGACATTCTGCTCGAAGGTCAGCAGCGGATGCTTAACCGACTCCCCGGCGTACTTGTAGCCGGCCAGGTGGATCACCCCGGAGATCTCGTGCCGTTTCATGATTTCGGTGAGTTTCTCGGTTTGCAGCACACTCACCGAATAGAAGGGCACCTCTTCTGGCACAAATCCGCGGACACCGCTGGACATCGAGTCCACGATCACCGGCTCCAGTCCCGCCCGAGTCAGCGAGCGCACCACATGCGATCCGATATATCCGGCTCCGCCGGTCACTAGCCAACTCATGCTTTGCCTGCTCCCTCGTCTGCAATCACGGTAAAAATGGCGGGCCGCGCGTACCCGGCCCGTTCATAAGCGGTCTCTACCGCCTGGCTGACCGGAGCAATCTGCTGCACGGAAATCAGTGCGATCGCGCTGCCGCCGAACCCTCCACCAGTCATCCGCGCGCCGATCGCCCCGGCCGCCATGGCCGCTTCCACGGCTACGTCCAGCTCTACGCTGGAAATCTCATAGTCATCACGCATGGATTCATGGGACTGGTAGAGCAGCTTGCCCACGGCCTTCAAATTACCTTCGCGCAAGACGCGCACGGTGTCCAGTACCCGCTGGTTCTCGGTCACGATGTGCTTCGCGCGTCGCCGCACCAGCGGATCTTCTAGTGCTTCAAGCTCGGCCACGCTGCTGACCTCGCGCAGCGAAGCCACGCCCAGTCCCGCGGCGGCTTGCTCGCAGCTGTCCCGGCGGGCGGCGTATCCACCGTCAACGTGCGAATGCTCCACCTTGGTGTCGATCACCAGCACCACCGCATCCTGTTCCAGCAGCGGCAGCGGCACCGCTTCGGATTCCATGCTTCGGCAATCGAGAAACAATGCGTGGCCGGCGTGGGACATCAGCGAGGCGCTCTGGTCCATGATCCCGGTGGGGGCGCCCACAAATTCGTTCTCGGCACGCTGGGTCAGCCGGGCCATTTCCGTCTCGGCCAGCCCCAGCTTGTAGAGGTCGTTGAGCGCCACGATGGTGCCCACTTCCAGCGCGTGCGAGGAAGAGAGCCCGGAGCCGACCGGAACATCCGAATCCACCAGCAGTTCGAGCCCCGAAAGCTCGAGTCCCTCCAGCTGGTTCAATACCCAGAGTACGGCGGCCGGATAGGCCGCCCACCCGGGCACCGACCCGGGTGCCAGTTCATCCAGCTTCACCGAGGTGACTGCCGGGGTTTCACCCTGCCCAAAGGTGGAGGCGAAGTCCAGCACATTGGCCTCAGGTTCGAGCTGCGACTTGCGCCGCACCGCGACCAGCGCGTTTTTGTCGATGGCGAAGGGCAGCACATAGCCGAGGTTGTAGTCGGTGTGCTCCCCGATCAGGTTCACCCGTCCCGGCGCGCGCCAGATCCCTTCGGGGTGATGCCCATAGATCTTCACGAATTTCTCACGCAGCTTTGCGATGCGCCGTGCCGTTTCCTTGCTGTCGCTGGTGCTCAAGGCGTCACCTCGCGCAGCCGGGCCGCGGTCTGCTCGGCGGGAACGTCATTGATGAACGCGCCCATGGCGGCCTCGGAGCCTGCAAGGAACTTCAACTTGTCGGCGGCGCGGCGTGGGCTGGTCAACTGCAGGTGCAGGCGTGAGGCCGCCCGGTCCGCGTCGTTCAGCGGTGCCTGGTGCCAAGCTGCAATATATGGGGTGGGCGTGTCATAGAGCCCGTCGAAGCGTCGCATCAGGTCGCGGTACATGATCGCCAGTTCGGCTTTTTCTGCTTCGTCCAATGCGGCGAGGTCAGGGACGTGCCGGTGCGGGACCAGATGTGCTTCCAAGGGCCAGCGGGCCGCATAGGGGACGAATACCGAGAAATGCTCGCCGCGCGCTACGATTCTCGAGCCGTCGGCAAGCTCGGAGTCCAGGATCTCCCCCAGCAAGTCCTTCCCGGTATCGGACAGGTGCTTGCGGGCCTGCGCAGCCATTTTTTCCGCCGTCGGGCTCACATAGGGGTAGGCATAAATCTGGCCGTGCGGATGGTGCAGGGTCACCCCGATATCCTGTCCCCGATTCTCGAAGACAAAAACCTGTTTGATTCCCGGCATCGCCGAGAGGGTGGCGGTGCGCTGTGCCCACGCGTCGATGACGGTGCGCGCCCGGTCATCTCCCAGGGATCCGAAGGATCCGTCATGATCCGGGGTGAATACCACTACCTCGCAGCGCCCCACGGCCCGGATCTGCGCTTCGGGCAGCGCCGCTGCCTCATCTGGCGTTGGGATCTCGCCCAGGGCCGGGCCGAGCGAAGGGAAACGATTTTCGAAAACTACGACGTCGAATTCGCTGGCCGGAATCTCGCTGTGCCGAGTGCCCGTGCTGGGGCATAGCGGGCATTCTTCCTTCGGCGGCAGGTACGTGCGCGTCTGCCGGTGGGCGGCCACGGCCACCCAATCTCCGGTCAGCCGGTCGTAGCGCAGCTCGCCGGGTTCCCCGCGCGGATCCAGGGCGCGCTGATCGGTGACCTGCTCTGGAATGCGGTGCCCGCGGTCGGCGAAGAAGATCGCTTCACGGCCGTCGGCCAGGTGGTGGATCCGATGCGCGGTCTGCGACTCGTTGTGCTGTGTGCCCTGTGGCATGGTGCTACTCCAGTAGTGGCTAGGTGAGGCGATGGCGGGACTGCACATGGCTAATCAGGCTGGATGCAGCGCACCGATGATCCACGAGGCGTGATGGCTGGCGCCGGGGGCCAGGCTGATCACGCCGGTCCCATCGTTGAAGGCTCCCGGCGGGCAGCTCATGGGTTCCACCGCAAGTCCGGTGCGGTGCAGCTGCGGATCTACTTGATCCGCGGTGTGCACCTGGACCCAAGGGCATTTTTCATCCCAGCTCAGGTAGCTGCCAACGCCATTAACGTCGGTGAGCTTCACGCGGAACTGTTCCCCGGAGTGCGATCGCAGCCCGGTGAATGCATGGTCCACGAAGGTTTGCGCGATGCGCCGCGGTGTACGGAAGTCCAACTCTGCGTCTTCCACGGCCACAACTTCCTGCGGGAGCAGCCGTTCGCCGCTCACCTGCTGCACCAGGTCGGCGGGGACTTCCAGCAGCCAGTCATCCACGCTTCGTCCCGGGGCCACCAGGTAGCAGTGCGAGCCGAAACCATATGGGGCATGTTCCGTGCCGAGGTTCCTCGCGTTGATCGTGCTGCGCAGCCCGGTCGCTTCAAGTTGGTAGCTCACGTTCAGCAGCAAGGCGAAGGGATACCCTTCCTGCTTCGGCACCAAAACCTGGAGCTCAACGCGGTCATCGCTCTGGCTGAGGATCGAGAAATCACTGGAAAACACCAGCCCGTGCAGCGCATGCCTACGGGGCACCTCGCTGAGCGGAAGCTGCAGCTCTGTGCCGTTCCAGCGATAGCGTCCGTCGATCACCCGGTTCGGCCAGGGCGCGAGGATCGCGCCGGAATACACCGGGCGCAATTGCTGCGGATCGAAGGCACGCACCAGCGGCCGCTGCCGGTATTCCAAGCTCACCACCGTGGCTCCCACACTGGCAATCTGTGCGCTGTACCCGTGGGCTTCCAGGTTGATCAGCTGCCCGTTCGCGGTAGGCAGTACTTGGCTCTGCTTCGTTCTCATGTCTTCTTTTCCTCGTCACCATGCGTTGTTGAGCGCATAACGAAACCCTCCCGCCGGTGTTTTGCGGGACTAGCCCAGTCAACCGGCGGAAGGGTCTGCCACATTTAGCTAGCTTCGCCCGCGCGACGCTTGTTGTAGATGTCGAAGGCCACCGCGAGCAGCAGCACCAGGCCCTTGACGATCTGCTGCGTGGAAGCGCCAACACCCATCAGCTGCATGCCGTTGGAGAGCACCGCCATCACCAGGCCACCGACAATCGCGCCGGTCACCCGGCCCACACCACCGGTGGTCGAGGCGCCACCGATGAAACAGGCGGCAATTGCATCAAGCTCAAACATATTGCCCGCGCCGGGCTGCGCCCCGTTGGAACGCGAGGAGAACACCGCACCGGCGATACCGGCGAGCATGCCCATATTCACGAAGATCCAGAAGTTGACCTTCTTGACGTTCACGCCGGAAAGGCGCGCGGCCGAGAGGTTGCCACCGATCGCGTAGATGTGGCGGCCAAAGACGGTCCGCGTGGTCAGCACGTGGTAGCCGATCACCAGCACGCCCAGGATCATCAGCACAATCGGCATGCCGCGGCTGATGGAGATCTGCCAGAAGAACCAGAGGATCACGATGGCGGCCAGCGCGTTCTTCGCGATGAACATGGCCATCGACTCGACGTCCTGGCCGAACTTCACGCGTCCACGGCGGGTGGAATACTGGGACCAAACCAAACCGGCCACCGCGACCACACCGATGAGCACGGTGAACATGTCGAAGCCGTAGCCGCCGAGCAAGCCATTGAGGAAGCCACCGGCCACCTCCTGGTATTCGCCAGGGAAGGGGGAAAGCGAAACGTTGTTCAGCACCTCATAGGTCAACCCGCGGAAGAGCAGCATGCCGGCCAAGGTGACGATGAAAGCCGGAATGCCTACATAAGCCACCCAGAATCCCTGCCACACGCCGCACAGCGCGCCCACCGCTACCGCGGCGAGAATGCCTACCCACCACGGGGCCCCGGTTTTGATGACCAATACCGCGGAGACCGCGCCGGTCAGCGCCACGAGCGAGCCGACCGAGAGGTCGATATGCCCGGCGACAATGACCATGATCATGCCCAAGGCCAAGATCAGCACGTAGGAGTACTGCAGGATGATATTTGTCAGGTTGATCGGGCTGAGCAGCAACCCGTCGGTCATGATGGTAAACAGCACCACGATGAGCACGAAGGCGATATAGATGCCGCTGGTGCGCAGATTCTTGGTGAAAATGTCTTTCAGCTCGGATTTCAGTGTCATCGGGCGTTTTCCTTCTCGATGGTCATAAGCTCCATGAGGCGTTCCTGGGTGGCTTCGCTTCGCGGGAGTTGGCCGGTCATCCGGCCGTAGGCAAGGGTGTAGATGCGGTCGCAGATACCCAGCAATTCGGGCAGTTCGGAGGAGATCACCAGGACCGCCTTGCCGGAGGCCGCCAGCTCATTGATGATCGTGTAGATCTCGTATTTCGCGCCGACGTCGATTCCGCGGGTCGGCTCATCCAGGATCAGCAGCTCGGGGGCGGTATGCAGCCATTTGCCCAGGACAACCTTCTGCTGGTTGCCGCCGGAGAGGTTTCCGGTTTTCGCCAGTACGCTCGGTGCCTTGATCCGCATCGATTTGCGGTAGTGCTCGGCAATCTGGATTTCCTTATTGCCGTTGACGAACCCGGCAGAGGAGATCTTTCCCAGCCCGGCGGCGGTGGTGTTCACCCGGATGTCCTCGATGAGGTTCAGGCCGAACTTCTTGCGGTCCTCGGACACGTAGGCGATACCCGCCTTGATGGCCTTGCCCACGGTGGAGGTGTCCACCTTGCGCCCGTCCATCAATACGGTGCCGGAGATCCCGCGGCCGTAGCTGTGGCCGAATACGCTCATGGCCAGCTCCGTGCGTCCGGCGCCCATCAACCCGGCGATGCCCACGATTTCGCCGGCGCGCACGTCCAGCGAGGCCTTGTCGACGACAATGCGATCGTGCTGGGTGGGGTGGCGTACGGTCCAGTCGCGAACCTCGAAGACCACCTGGCCGATCTCCGGTTCGCGTTCCGGGTAGCGTGCCGACAGTTCGCGGCCCACCATGCCCTGGATGATGCGGCTCTGCGTCGAGGCGGGGTCGGCCATATCCAGGGATTCCACGGTCTGCCCATCACGGATGATCGTGGTGTTGTTGGCAATATCTTCGATCTCGCCGAGTTTGTGCGAGATGATGATGCAGGTGATTCCCTGCTCGCGCAGTTCACGCAACAGATTCAACAGGTGTGCGGAGTCATCATCATTTAGCGCGGCCGTAGGCTCATCGAGGATGAGCAGCTTGACGTCCTTATTCAACGCCTTGGCGATCTCCACCAGCTGCTGCTTGCCCACGCCGAGCTGGCCTACCGGGGTGACCGGTGTTTCGGCCAATCCCACCCGGGCCAATAACTTGGCCGCCCGCTGGTTGGCTTCGTTCCAGTCGATGAATACCCCGCGCTTGGTCTCGTTGCCTAGGAAGAGGTTTTCGGCCACCGACAGATAGGGCACGAGGGCCAATTCCTGGTGGATGATCACCACGCCCTGGGCCTCGGAATCCTTGATGCTTGAGGCCTTCAGCTCCTGGCCGTTGAACAGGATTTTCCCGTCATAGCTGCCATGGGGGTAGACGCCGGAAAGCACCTTCATAAGGGTGGATTTCCCGGCCCCGTTTTCGCCGCAGATGGCGTGGATTTCACCCTGCTGGACGGAAAGGTTTACTCCGTCCAAGGCCTTGACCCCGGGGAATGTCTTGGTGATGTCCTGCATCTGCAGGATGGTGCTGTCCATAGTGCAGCCGTCCTTGTCATGATCTGTGTACTGCGTGAAGCGCTGCTGCTGCGTCGGCGGGGCGCGGTGCGATCCCGCCGACGCAGCGAAGACCGGCTGCTACTTGGTCTGTCCTGCCTTGACCTCTTCGGCCGTGTAGTACCCGGAATCAACGAGCAGCGACTCGATGTTATCGGCGGTTACGATGTCGGAGTCCAGCAGGAAGGACGGGACGACCTTCTTGCCGTTGTCATAGGATTCGGTGTCGTTGGCTTCCGGCTCGGTGCCTTCGGCGTAGGACTTCACTGCGGTCACTGCCTGGGAGGCCAGCTTGCGGGTGTCCTTGAAGATGGTCGCGTACTGCACGCCGTCGTCGATCAGTTTCACCGAAGCGATTTCGGCGTCCTGGCCGGAGATGATCGGCAGGCCGTCCTTGATGGACTTGCCGTAGCCGGCGTTGGTCAGTGCGGTCTGCACGCCGCGGGAGATTCCGTCGAATGGCGAGAGGATGCCGTCGATCTTGGTCTTGCCACCGGCGTAGTGCGCGGTGATCAGGTCCTCCATGCGGCTCTGGGCCTCTTCCTGGGACCAGCGCAGGGTAGCTGCCTGTTCGATCTTGGTCTGCTTGGACTTCACCACGAGGGTTCCGTCATCCATAAATGGCTTGAGGGTTTCCATGGCGCCCTTCCAGAAGAAGTGGGCGTTGTTGTCATCCACGGATCCGGCGAAGAGCTCGATATTCAGCGGCCCCTTCTTGCCGGTCTTTTCGCCCTGCTCGTCGACCAGGCCGAGACCGGTCAGCAGCGAGGTGGCCTGCTGCACGCCGACGTTGTAGTTGTCGAAGGTGACGTAGAAGTCGACGTTCTCGGTGCCGTTGATCAGGCGGTCATAGGAGATGATCGGAATGTCCTGGTCTGCTGCTGCCTGCAGCTGGTTGGACAGTGCGGTGCCATCGATCGAAGCGACCACGAGGATGTCTGCACCCTTGGTGATCATCTGGTCGATCTGCTGCTGCTGGGTCGGGATGTCATCGTTGGCGAACTGCATGAAGACCTCGTAGCCGGCTTCTTCAAGCTGCGACTTCACGGCCTCACCGTCGGCGATCCAACGCTCGGAGGTTTCGGTTGGCATTGCGACGCCTACCTGGATGTCCTCCGGGGCCGTGCTTTCGCCTTCGGCACCCGCGCCACCGCCGGCACCGCTGCCGCCACATGCTGCCAGTGCGCCAACGAGCGCGAGGGATCCAAACGTGGCTACCGCTCGACGAGCCCAGTTATTCCGTGCCATCTTTTCCTCCTGCGTATTCCGATTCATCCCGGCAGTGCGACCGGGCTCACACCATGTTAGCGCTAACAACGTGAGTTGCGCCACCCCAGATGATAACAATTTGATATTAACCGGACAAGACAGCCTAGAGGTTCCAGCATGTTGACGTGGATCATGAGCGAATGACCGCCTAACTGCCCCCGGGTGCAGTGCGGCCAAGGGGCTTGCCGAAGCGCCTTCAGCGTGTGTAATGGCAGGCTCGGAACACCCAAGGAACGACAAGGTAAAGCTACTACGGCCATGCTTGTCACGGCAGCCCTCGCAGTTAGCCCTGCGAGAATGGCCTTTGCAAGCCCGTCGACGCGCAGTGCGCGTGGCGGCAGGGATCCCGGACATAGTATTGGGCCATGACTACACAAAGGTCCAGCGTTCTTCCGGCACCCCCGGACGAGGTATCCGCCTGGTTTGCCCGGCCGGGCGCGATTCGCCGGCTGCTGCCGCCCTGGCTTCCGCTCAAGGTCATCGAAGAAGCCGGCTCCTTGCGTGGGGGAACCGCGGCACTGGGGCTGCCTGGCGGCCTGCGCTGGTACGCCCAGCACAAGCCCTCCGACTACCTCGAGAATCGGCGGTTCGTCGACGAGCTGCAGGCTCGCGGCGTGCGGGCGGCCCCCACGCGCGTGGCTCATTGGCGTCATGAACACCTCACCGAGCCCGCGGGATCCGGGCACACCACCGTCACCGACCGCGTCAGCTCCAATCTGCCCGCAACGCAGATCGAACGGATGCTGGACTACCGCCACCGCCAGCTCGCCGCCGATTTCGCCGCCCATGAGCGGGCGTCCGAGGCCGGACTGGAACCGTTGACCATCGCGGTCACCGGAAGCAATGGCATGGTCGGCACCGCGTTATGCGCCTTCTTGTCCACCGGCGGGCACCGAGTCATCAAGCTGGTGCGCCGCGCGCCGCAATCCACGGACGAACGACGTTGGGATCCGCTGGCTCCGGAGCACGACCTGCTAGACGATTGCGACGCGGTCATCCACCTCGCCGGAACAAGCATCTTCGGCAGGTTCAGCGACTCGCACCGGCAGGCAATCGAGGCAAGCCGCATCGAACCCACCCGGGCACTGGCTGAGCTGGCGGATCGCTCCGGCGTCTCCCGATTCATCAGCGCCTCGGCCATCGGCATCTACGGCGCCTCGGCCGGAGCCGCCCCGATTGATGAGCAGTCGCCTCCTGAAGTAGGGGGCGCGGACTTCTTATCCGGCGTGGTCCAACGCTGGGAGCAAGCAACCGGGCAAGGCGAGACGAGCATGCGCCGGGTGCAGATCCGCACCGGCGTGGTGCTCAGCCCTTCGGGTGGCATGCTCGCGGTGCTGCGCCCGATCTTCGCCGCCGGCTTGGGTGGCCGCTTGGGCACGGGAGAACAGCGCCTGTCCTGGGTTGGCCTCGACGATCTCATTGATATCTACCATCGGGCTTTGTGGGACACACAGCTGAGCGGCCCGGTGAACGCGGTGTCCCCTCACCCGGTCAGCAACGCCGAATTCACCAGCGCCTTGGCCAAGGCACTGCGCCGTCCGGCCATCATTCCGGTGCCTGCAGCCGCCCCGAAACTGCTGCTGGGAACCCAAGGCGCCAAGCTATTGGCCATGGCAGATCAACAGGTGGTCCCGCAGAAGCTGCTGGATGCCGCGCACCACTTCCGCTTCGCACAAATCGAGCAAACTCTGGCCCACTGCTTGGGTTCACCGACCCGGGGAGACCGAGCCGAGGCAAACTCGCTTCCGTCCAGGCCTTAATAGGCATTGGCCAGCACCCGGTGGTGCTGGCCAACCTAAGGTCCCTGTGCGCCTACAGGCCTTGAGCCAAGCGGTAGTACGCCTGGTTCAGCCGCACCTGTTCGGCAAAGCCGCGGCGCGTGGTGCTCTCGTCGATCACCAGCAGCTCGGTGCCGGCGATTTCGGCGAACACCTCGAAGGCCTCGATTCCGGCGGCCGTGGACATGACCGTATGGTGGGCTCCGCCGGCGGTCAGCCAGGACTCTGCCGAGGTGGAGAAGTCAGGTCGCGGCTGCCACACGGCACGCGCCACCGGCAGGTTCGGCAAATCCTGCGGCGGGGTCACCACGTCAACCACGTTTGCGGTCAAGCGGAAACGCTCGCGCATATCGGCCATCGAAACCACCACGGCGCCGGTGGTAGCCGCGGCGTTGAACACCATGCGCACCGGGTCCTCGCGTCCCCCAATGCCCAGCGGGTGGATTTCGATACGCGGCTTGTCGGTGGTCAGCGACGGGCAGACCTCGAGCATGTGGGCGCCGAGGATCAGCTCCTTGCCCGGGGCCAGGTCATAGGTGTAGTCCTCCATCAGCGAAGCGCCACCGGGCAGCCCGGCGCCCATCACCTTCGCGGCACGCACCAGCACCGCGGTCTTCCAGTCGCCTTCGGCGCCGAAGCCGTAGCCCTTGCCCATCAGCCGCTGGACCGCGAGGCCCGGCAGCTGCTTGAGCCCGCCGAGGTCCTCGAAATTAGTGGTGAAAGCCCAAGCGCCCAGCGCGCGCAGGAACGACTCGATGGCCAATTCCTGGCGTGCGGCGTAGCGCAGCGACTCGTGGCGGACTCCGCCGGCGCGCAACTCCGCGGCGACATCGTATTCACGCTCGTATTCGGCTACCAGCGCGTCCACATCGCCCTCGGCAACCGCTTCTACGGCTTCGACCAAGTCGTTGACCGCCCAGGTGTTGACCGAGACGCCAAAGCGCAGTTCGGCCTCGGTTTTGTCCCCTTCGGTGACCGCGACATTGCGCATATTGTCTCCGAAGCGGACCAGCTTCATCGACTGGGTGGCATTCCAGCCGGCGGCACCGCGAACCCAGGTGCCCACGCGTCCGGCAACCGCCGGATTGGAAACGTGGCCGACCACGGTAGTGCGGGTGGCCCCGATCCGGGTGGCCAGATAGGCGTATTCACGGTCGCCGTGAGCTGCCTGGTTCAAGTTCATGAAGTCGAAGTCGATGGTGTCCCACGGCAGCTCGACGTTCGCCTGGGTGTGCAGGTGCAGCAACGGCTTGGCCAGCGCCTTCAACCCGGAGATCCACATCTTGGCCGGGCTGAAGGTGTGCATCCAGGTGATGACGCCCAGCACGTTGTCATTCGAGTTCGCCTCCAGCATGGCCCGGCGGATCGATTCCGCGTCCTTGAGCACCGGCTTCCAGATGACCTTCGCCGGGACCTGCTCGGAGCCGTCCAGCACCTCGGCGACCTCGCGCGATTGCTCGGCGACCTGTCGCAGGGTTTCGTCGCCATACAGGTCCTGGCTTCCGGTGAAGAACCAGATTTCCTTGGATTCATATGCTTTGCTCATGGTGTCCTTTCGGATTGAAGTTTTTGGCCGCCAGCGAGCGGCTATTGTCCGTAAACGTTTTGGTAGCGCGCGTAGAGCGCGTCAATATCTTCGCCTCGCATCGGCAGTGGATCACCGAGCTGGCGGGCAATATGGACGGTGCGGGCGACTTCCTCGCACATCACCGCGGCCTTAACCGCCGCACGGGCATCATTGCCGATGGTGAAGGGGCCATGGTTTTGCATCAGCACGGCCGGGCTACGCGATTCGCTCAACGTTTGGACGATGCCGCGACCGATCGAATCATCCCCAATGATCGCGAACGGGCCCACCGGGACTGGCCCACCGAACTCGTCGGCCATCATGGTCAGCACGCAGGGGATTTCTTCGCCGCGCGCGGCCCAGGCGGTGGCGTAGGTCGAGTGGGTGTGCACCACTCCCCCAACGTGGGGCATGTGCTGGTAGGTGTAGGCATGCGCCGCGGTATCCGAAGACGGAGCGCGCGTACCCTCCAAGAGCTCACCGTCTAGCGTGCAGACCACCATGGATTCGGCTGTCAGCTCGTCATAGGAGACCCCCGAGGGTTTGATCACGAACAGGTCCGCGCTGCCGTCTGGAACCTCCGGATTCCGCACGCGCTGCGAGACATTGCCGGCGGTCCAGACGACCAGCTCATAGCGTGGCAGTTCCGCGTGCAGGGCAGCGACGACCTCACGGACGCGGGCAACTTCTTGACGCATGGTGTTCGGGTAGCTGGCTAATGTTTGAGCGTGGCTCATCGGTTTCTCCTAAGTGCCGGGATGAAAGTGTTTTTAGATGGCCGTGATGGCCGCGCGTTCGATGTCCAGACCGGCCTGATAGGCGCGCAGGTATTGTGCGTATCCGGCCACGTCCTGCTGCTGCGGGGCCAGCTCCTGCAATTCGGCGTTCGCGAAAACCTGCGAATTCAGGTACTCCGCGAGGCTGGCTGCCGAGTTCGTCGCGACGCGGTGCCGGTAGGCTGCCAACACCGCAATTCCCCAGGCCCCGCCATGTTCCGCGGTGCTGCCTACCGATACCGGGACATTAAGCGCCGCCGCCAGGAGCCGCTGCGCTGCCTGCGCGGTCCGGAAGATGCCGCCATGGGCGAACAGCTTATGGATTTTCACGCCCTCGCCGGCGAGGATTTCCATGCCCAAGCTCAGCGTGGCGAATACCGAATACACCTGAGTGCGCATCAGATTCGCGAGGTTAAACGTTGAATCCGGGGTGCGTACCAGCAGTGGGCGCCCCTCGGGCAGCCCGGTCACCGGTTCTCCAGACAGGTAGTTGTAGGCGAGCAGTCCACCGCCGTCCGCTGCACCGTCCAGTGCCGCGGCAAGCAGCGTCTGGTAGACCTGATTCGTGGAGGCTTCATGTCCTAGCCCCTGGGCAAACTGGCCGAAAAGCGCGGCCCAGCTGGCTAGTTCACTGGCACCGTTATTGCAGTGCACCATGGCCACCGGATCTCCGGTGGGAGTGGTGACGATGTCAATTTCGGGGTGCACTTCACGCAGCGGGGCATCGAGGACAACCATCGCAAAGATGGAGGTTCCCACCGAGACGTTCGCGGTGCGTTGCGCTACGGAGTTGGTAGCAACCATTCCGGTGCCTGCGTCCCCTTCCGGCGGGCAGCAGATCGCTCCCGGCTGCAGCTGCCCGGTGGGGTCAAGCAAAAGTGCTCCGGCCTCAGTCAGGCTGCCGGCCTCGGTTCCAGCGGCAAGGACCTCCGGCAAGAGCTGCTCCAGCGAACCTGCAGCTCCCAATGGCTTCGCCAACCGGTCAAAAGTCTCTATAAAAGCCTTGTCGTAACCGAGGTCGGCGCTGTCCAGTGGGAACATTCCCGAGGCGTCACCAGCACCGAGCACCCGGCGCCCGGTGAGCTGATGATGGATGAACCCGGCCAGGGTATTCAAGCTTGAGACCGCGCCTACGTGTTCTTCGTGATCCAGCAGCGCCTGATAGTAGTGCGCAACCGACCAACGCAGTGGGATGTTGTAGCCAAAGGCCTCGCTGAGCTGATTGGAGGCCTGTTCGGTCGAGGTATTGCGCCAGGTGCGGAAGGGAACTAGCAGTTCATCGGATTTATCAAAGGCGAGGTAGCCGTGCATCATCGCCGAGACGCCAATGGCCGCAAAGGCAGTGGGGCGCACTCCATATTGGTGCTGGGTATCAACCAGCAGATCCGCAAAGCAGCTCTGCAGACCCGCAATCATTGCTTCGCGGGAATAGGTCCAGCGTCGATCCACGAACTGGTTTTCCCACCCGTGGTTGCCGGTGGCGAGTTGCTCGTGGTTGGGACCGATGAGACTAGCCTTGATATTCGTTGAACCAAATTCGATCCCCAGAACTGCCTGCCCCGAACCAATCACCTCGGGCGCGGACAAACCTGCTTGCTGGCCAGTCATGGATTCTCCGTCCTCGCACCCGCACGGCAGGTGGCTATCGTTGCGTCGCCGCACCGCTGTTCTTCGGAAGAAGAGATCACAGGGTTCGGTCGGAACATTTACATTATGTTAGCGCTAACAAAATGCGATGCGCAACACATGACGAAGATTAGCTACCTGTCGATTGGGCTGAACTCAGTTTCGCGGTGGTGGGGCGGTACTGGCTCGGACGACCATGGTGGGCGCGATCATGCGCGGCTCCTGCAGCCCTCGTTCGCCACCGAGCAGCTCGGTTAGCGCGGCGCGACCCACGTCGGCAAAGGGCTGGCGCACCGTGGTGAGCTTCGGGATGTAGAACTCGGCGATCTGCAGGTCATCAAAGCCAACCACCGATACGTCCTCCGGCACGCTCAGGCCGGCCTCCCAGAACGCCCGCAGCAGCCCGATGGCCAAATAGTCGTTGGAGGCAAAGACGGCGGTTATTTCCCCGGCCTTCACCCGAGGTGCGAGGCTGACCCCCGCGGCATAACCGCTGGGGGCCAGCCAGGATTCCGCCGGGAACTCCACCGCGTCATAGCCTGCTGCGGCCATGGCTTCACGCCAACCGATATTCCGCTCCGTGGCATCAAACCAACCGGATGGGCCTGAAACATGGACGATCTTTCGGTGCCCCAAGGAGAGCAAATGCTCCGTCGCCTGTCGGGCGCCGTCGCGCTGATCGACATAAACGTAGTGCACCGGATCCCCCGCCGGAACATCGGTCCGTGCGGCTACCACCACCACCGGCACTTTCAGCTTCAGGTCGTCAATCGCGGCGGTGACCTTGTCATGCGGGGCGACCACCACCACGCCGTCCACGCTCTGGTCGGTGAGGTGGTTCAGGGCCGTGACCGCACCGCCAAAGTCATAACTATCCATGGAGGTCATGGTGACAAAATATCCCTGTGCGCGAGCAGCGGCTTCCACCGCGAGCACGGTGGACTGCGGCCCAAAGAATTCGCTGCCGATGGTCAGGATGCCGATGGTGCGCGTCTGCGCCGTGGCCAGGGCGCGCGCGGCAAGGTTGCGCCGATAACCGAGCTCCTTGATGGCCTCCAGCACTCGCACTCGCGTGCCTTCGCGGACATTTGGGTGATCATTCAATACGCGCGACACGGTTTGGTGGGAGACCCCGGCGACGGCTGCCACGTCCGCCATCGAGGGCGGTCGATCCGATGCGTTGCCATCTTCAGGCTTGAATGTATTCACATCCGCCATTATTGCAAACACTAACCCGCGGGCCGGAGCAGCCTCTCTGAACTCGGATCGACTGGAGCATCGAAATTTATATTCTACGATAGGAATATATGTTCCGTGAAGGAATCAGACCTAGGTTTCATCTGGTTCAATGCTTCATTCTCGCAACTCGAGCATCTTCAGTTTCTTGACTCGTAATGGTTGAGACATTTAGTCAAATATGCCTTTCCCGGTCCCCCTGTACAGAACCAGAAGTACTCGAGGCACGCATTAAAAGGCGTCGGCAAGAGCACAAGGTGGTGGCCACTTCAAGACCGAAGTGGCCACCACCTTGGCAATTGGCTCGCAACTATCGAGCAACCTGAGGTCCAGCACCTGCCTCGGCTTCGGCCAACTCCTCGTCGTGGCCACCGAGCTGTTCCAGCTCATGTGCCAGCTCGGCCAGTTCAGCACCGCCGGCCATCTGGGCGGTCAACTCTTCCACGGTAATTTCCGATTTGGAATAGTAGCCAATAGCGCGGCCACGCTTGAGCAGCAGGAATGAGTCGCCGACCGGATAGGCGTGGTGCGGGTTATGCGTAATGAAGATGACCCCCAGCCCGCGGTCCCTGGCCTGGAGAATGTAGCGCAGCACCACACCAGACTGCTTAACACCCAGAGCAGCCGTGGGCTCGTCCAAGATCAGCACCTTCGCACCGAAATACACGGCTCTGGCGATGGCCACGCACTGTCGTTCGCCACCGGAAAGCTGCCCGATGGGCTGTTCCACATCACGCAGATCGATACCCATATCGGCCAGTTCCTGCTTGGTGATCTGCTTCATCCGCTGCACATCAAGCTTTTTGAAGGGACCTACGCCGGTAGTCAGTTCCGAGCCAAGGAAGAAGTTGCGCCAGATGGGCATCAGCGGGACGACCGCCAAATCCTGATATACCGCGGCGATCCCAGCATCCAAGGCGACTCGCGGGCTCTTGAGCTTGATGGCTGACCCGTGAAGCGTGAACTCGCCCTCATCATGCTGGTGCAGACCGGCGATGATCTTGATCAACGTGGACTTGCCCGCACCATTATCGCCCAGTACGCAGGTGACCCTTCCCGGATCGACTTCCATGTCAACACCGCGCAACGCGATAATGCTTCCGTAGTGCTTGCCTACACCTTTGAGCGTGAGCAGGTTGTCATTGGTCTTGGGTTCGAGCTTCTGCAGCAGCTCTTCGGCCTTCTTGTTCTTTCGAGTTTTCATGTTCATGTCCTTGGCTTCCTATTTACTGGATTCCGCGCGCTTCTTCACGACGATGTTCACAACCGTGGCCAGCAGCAGCATCAATCCCAGGAAGAACTTGAACCAGTCCGGGTTCCACTCTGCGTACACAATGCCCTTGTTTGCCATGCCGAATATGAATGCCCCGATGGCCCCGCCAATGGCTGATCCGTAACCACCTGTGAGCAGGCAGCCGCCGATCACCGCAGCAATGATGTAGAGGAATTCATTGCCGATGCCTTCGCCTGACTGCACGGAGTCGAAGGCGAACAGGTTGTGCATGCCCAGTACCCAGCCACAGAATCCGACGGCCATGAAAAGCCCGATTTTGGTGCGGACCACGGGGACGCCGACGGCGCGGGCGGCTTTCTCGTCCCCGCCAATGGCGAAGATCCAGTTGCCAATCTTTGTTTGCAGCAAGACCCACGAAGCGATGATCACCAAGGCTAGCCAAATGAACACGGTGATCTTGACGTCGATCCCACCGATATTCACCGAAGAGGCGAAAACCGCCTTGGCGCTCTGGAATCCTTCCATGTCTGCAATGGATGGCGAGGACACCGATCCGCCAATGGCGCGCGTCAGGCCCAGATTCAGGCCCGTGAGCATCAAGAAACTGGCCAGCGTCACGATGAAGGATGGCAGTTTGGTCTTGATCAGGATGATTCCATTGATGAACCCGATCAGCAGTGAGACGACCAGAGCCAGGGCGATGCCGACCCAGACGTTGAGCCCGAAGTACCAGCTGATCAACGACGCGCTGAGTGCCGAGGAAATCACTGCCACACCTGTGGACAGGTCGAACTCGCCACCGATCATCAGCAAGGACACTCCAACGGCCATAATGCCGATGGTTGAAGCGCCGTAGAGGACGGTGGCCAAGGACGCGGGACTCAAGAAGACCGGTGCAACGATGGCGAAGAAGATGAACAGGGCGACGGCGCCCACGAGGGCACCGATCTCCGGACGTCCCAGGAGAATTGACAGCGTGCTTTTCTTGCCAACGCGTTCGTCTTGGGTGAGGGATGGTTTCTTATGCGTGGGTGAGGCTGTTGTTGAAGACATGAGTTTTCCTCCATGTCCTGGCTGCGCGCCGGCTCGCCGCTACCGGCAGGCTCGGCGCGCACCGAGGATCGTTGCTAGCGGACGCCTTCTTCGGCGAAACTGGTGATCTTTTCGGCCACGGTCTTGTCAACGATGGCCGGGCCGGTCAGAGTCGCCTGTCCACCGCCGATCGTGAAGCCACCGCGGTGGTTCTGCCACAGCGCATCAACTGCCATGTAGCCCTGCAACCATGGCTGCTGGTCAACGGTGAACAGCACGTTGCCCTTGGTGATTTCTTGGACTAGTTGCGAGTTCATGTCGAAGGAGGCTACCTCGACCTTTGAGTTGGCCGTAGCCTTGGCTTTGATCAGCGTCATGGTAAATGGCGCGCCCAGCCCGATGATTGCATCGGCTTGCTTGTCCGCTTGGAGCTTGGCAGTTGCTGTTGACTCGACCTGGGTCATGTCAGTGCCCTGCACGTAGAGGATTTCGGTGCCTGGGACAACTTTCTTCACGCCGGCGCAGCGGGCTTCAAGGCCAACGTGCCCCTGTTCCTGGATGACGCATATCGGCTTCTTGATGCCCGAATCCTTCAGCTTTTCGCCGGCAGCCTGGCCTGCGAGCTGCTCATTGGACCCGAAGTGGGCGAACGCGCCGATGTCCTTAAACCGGTCTTCGCCGGCGTTCAGGCTGACGATGGGAATTCCTGCGTCCGTGGCCTTTTTCAGCGCTCCGGCCATGGCGTCCGGCTTAGCCAGGGTTACGGCAATGCCGTCCACTCCCTGGTCAATGGCCTGCTCAATCAGCTGGGATTGGCGCCCGCCATCGGGGTCGCTCAAGTACTGCAGGTCAACGTTGTCCTTGGCCGCAGCTTCTTCGGCACCCTTGCGGATGATGTCCCAGAAGGTATCCCCCGGAGCCGCATGGGTGATCACTGCGACTTTGATGCGATCGGTGGCCGCAACAGCCCCACCGCCCGCACTACTTTCCGGTTCTGGTGCACGCCCGCCCGTTGATGAGCAAGCCGCCAATCCCAGGGCTGGAATGATGGCGAGTGTGATTGCGAGTTTGCGCCAAGTTGGCTTTCCCATATTCGTTTTCCCCTTCAGGGCTACGTCGACGCACCCCGATAGTCCCCTGGAGCGGGCCGCCTTAACAAGATTTCCGTGACTTGAATCACAAGATGTCTAAAGTCTGCGCGACAAAAAGCGATCCGTCAAGACTTTGTAAAGACATGAGGATGTGAAGACGAGAACTTTGCGACCTTCAACAGGCGAAGCCAGGTGCTGCTTCCTCCTGGTTCAACGGCGCGGAAGGGATGAAGAACGCACGATAAGCCGTGGCGGAATCATCAATTGACGTGCAAATTTTCCGTCCGGATTCCGCATCAACTGGAGAAGCAGCCGCACGCTGCTGCGACCGAGGTCTTGCGAATCCGAGTCGACGCTGGTCAACGAGATTCTCCCCAGCGACGATAGAGAAATATTGTCGTAGCCAGTCACCGCCGCAGACAAGCCAGCCTCATCAAGAGCCTGCAGCGCGCCAAATGCGGAAAGATCATTGAAACAGGCCAGCGCTTCAGGCCGTGCCCCCGAGGCCAGCAACCGCACCACGGCTTCATAGCCGGCCTGAACCGTTGGTCCGGCTTCCACCACCTGCACTTGCTGGCGCAACCCATGGCGCAGCATCGCCCGATGATAGGCAGCTTCGCGCACCGCCGAAACCGGCCCAGCGCCACCGGCGATATGGATGATCCGCTCATTCCCGCAGTGAACCAAGTGGTCAATCACCAAGCCAAAGCCCTGCTCATCATCTACTGAAACCGCAGCAGTATTTGATTGCGCCTGACGCCCGCTGCCCACAAATACAGCGGGAGTCTCACCCAACGCGGCTTCGAAGCTGGCTGCATCATCGGCTGATCCAACGACGAGGATTCCACTGACCCGCAAATCGCGCAGGGCCTGCAATTCCGCGGGGCCAACACCCAGACCATCGTGGATCGCGGCCGCACTGAACAGCACGTCACACCCCACTGCTTGCAACTGTTCGCGAACCACTTCCGCGACGGTCAGAACCCAGGGATTATGCAGTTCCCCTAGGACGACACCAATGGCATGCCGGTTCGCGGCAACCAGCGAGCGAGCCGCCAGGTTGGGCTGATAGCCCAACTCGCGGATGGAGTCCTCTACCAGCGAACGCCGCAGCGAACTGACCCTGCTCGGATCCGAGAGCACCAGGGACACCAATGATTTGGAGACCCCGGCCCGCTTGGCGACGTCTCGGATCGTGGGGCGGCGGCGCGGCGAGTCAGGCATGGCGGTCAGTATTGCACAGTCGCAGCGCGCACCGACTCATCCAGCGCCTGCCATGTGCCGCTTGCGGCAGATGCTTCGGCCGCTTCCACCAGTGCGGCCGCTGCCACCGCATCGGCGATGGTGGAGTTCGCTTTCTCGCCACCGCAGACAGCCAGCAGGAACTTCTTAGCCTCGATGGTCTTGAGGTCATCAAAGCCCATCGCATTTCCCGGGCCTGGCTGGAACCGGGAGTATTCGCCATGTTTTGGCGAGCCAATCACCGTCGTGAATCCCTGTTCGTCATTGTCTCGACCGAGCACGACCTCCAGTTCATTCAAGCGTTCAAAATCCCACTTGACCGAACCTTCCGTGCCGTAGATTTCGAGTCGATAGCCGCACTGCGGGCCCACGGCCACTCGGGATGCCTCAATAGTTCCGATCGCGCGGCCCGCCACGCCTTCTGGGCTGAAACGCAGCAACGCGGCGGCGTAGTCCTCATTCTCGACTTCACCTTGTTCGCCGCCTTCGATCAGGTCGAAGTGCGTGCCCTGTCCCATGGACAGTTTCGGCCGGGATGGGATCATGACGTTGGTTGATGCGGAAATGCTCCGGATGGGGCCAACAACATGACTGCATAGATCTGCTGCATGGCTGAATAGGTCAGCAAGCACGCCGCTGCCGGCAAGTTCCCGGTTGAAGCGCCACGACAGAGCCGCACGGGGGTCTGCCGCATATCCGGCAAGGAAGCTGGCGCGGACATTGGTGATGGATCCCAACCGGCCCTCGCGCACCAGCTGGCGCGCTCGTTCTATAGCTGGCGCATGGCGGTAGTTGAAGCCGATGGAGGTGACTACGCCGTTGCGGATGGCGGCTTGCTCGATAGCCTGCGTTTCGGCCAGGCTTCGACCAGCGGGCTTTTCGATCCAGAAGTGCTTCCCGGCCTCAGCTGCGGCGATCGCCATTTCGGCGTGCAGGAAGTTCGGTGCGCAAATCGAGACGACATCCACTTCGGGATCTGCGAGCACCTGGTGGTAGTCCAGCGTTCCGCGTTCAAAGCCCAGCGCTGAGATCGCGAAGTCGACTCGTGACTGCTCGGTATCCGCGGCTGCGACCAGCCTTGGCTTGATTCCCAACTCTGGATAGACATAGGGCACTGAGCTGTAGGCGCGAGCGTGCAGCTTGCCCATCCAACCCACCGAGATCAGCCCCACGCCGATGCTGCGCTGTTCGTTCATGATTTTCTCCTGTCTGTGGCGCTTCACGCCGTGATTCCCTGCGGCCTCCGCGGCTTGTCCCAAGTCTTGGACCGTTCCAAAAACCATATGTTCCGCTCGAAGCCTTGGGCAATGAAATTCGGCAGAATTTTTGTCAGGACAATTGGACAAACGGACCATATTGTCCAAATTCCCTTGTCGCGATCGCATTTCAGGTCCAAAGCGACGCTTGGCCAAGCGTTTGGCCTTCATCACCGCGCAGCGAAAAAGCCATGGATCGCGAAGATATCCAGCCAAGAGATGCCCAAATCATGAACTTTCATATAGAGTTTGTCCTGTCAAAGCGACATATCCAGACAAGGTCGCCGGCAAGGAGCAACTGTGAGCACACCCCTGAGCATCAAGATCGACCGATCGTCACCGATTCCCCTCTACCACCAGGTAGCGCAAGGCATCGAGGGCGCGATCCGCGACGGTTCGCTGGCCTCGGGCACTCGACTGGAAAATGAGATCGAGCTCGCCCAGCGACTGCGGCTTTCACGCCCCACCATTCGCAAGGCCATGGACGACCTCGTCCAGTCCGGCCTTCTGGTGCGCAAGCGCGGTGTGGGAACGCAGGTTGTTTCCAGCCAGATCCGGCGGCACCTTGAACTATCCAGCCTGAATGATGACCTCGAGCGCGCCGGAAAGAAGCCTTCTACCAGCTTGCTCAGCTTTGAACATATTCCAGCTCCAACGGAGATCCAGGAACTTCTCTCACTGCCCAAGGATGTCTGCGTTTACCACTTCACCCGGCTGCGTTCTGCCAGCGGAAGCCCACTGGCACTGATGGAGAACTGGGTTCGCGACGACATTGTTGAGCTGGATGAAAAGTCCCTGCAAGCACATGGCCTGTACGAGCTTCTGCGTGAAGCAGGGGTCAACTTCCGGCTGGCCCAGCAGCGCATCGGGGCGACCACCGCCGACGATATCCAAGCCAAGGCCTTGGACACGGCGGCAGGTTCGGCCCTGGTGACCATGCAGCGCACTGCCGTGGATGACACCGGGCGCAACGTGGAGACCGGTGCCCACGTATATCGCGCTGATGCCTACAGCTTTGAAATGACCTTGGTGCAACGCTAGGCACCTGGCACCGCCGTCGAAAGGAATGACTGATGACCGATTGGATTTACCCTGCAGGTTCCACCGCCAACGGAGACTGGAGCATCTCGCTCGGCGCCCATGACTCGACCGCTTCCATCGAGGGCTGGGCCCACACCGGGCTCAAGGTAGCCGAGCTGGCTCCCGGTCAAACAGTCGAACTGGCGGCCACCGCCGAAGAACGCATTGTCGTCCCGCTCAGCGGCGCATCATTCAACGTCGCTATCGCAGGCAAAGAATATGTTCTCAGCGGTCGCGAATCAGTCTTTGCCGGACCAGCTGATGCCCTCTACACCGGCATCAACACAGCGCTGTCCATCAGCTCAGCCGAGGGGGGCCGGGTCGCCGTAGCGCTGGCCCCGGCCAAGCAGTCCTACCCAACCCGCCTGATCAAGGCCGAAGAGATTCCGGTGGAGCTGCGCGGAGCAGGAAACTGCTCCCGCCAAGTCCATAACTTCGGCACCCCGGCCGCACTGGAAGCAGACCGTTTCATCGTCTGCGAAGTCATTACTCCGGCGGGCAACTGGTCTTCCTATCCACCGCATAAGCATGATCAGGAGAAGGAAGGCGAGACCAGCCTCGAGGAAATCTATTACTTCGAGACGCAACTAGCCCAGGGCATGCCCGCCGAAGCGGCCACCGATCCCATCGGCTATGCGCGCGTTTATGCCTCGGATGAACGCCCCATTGACGTTAATGCCGAAGTCCGCACCGGGGACGTTGTCTTGGTCCCCTACGGCTGGCATGGTCCAGCCATGGCGGGACCGGGTTATGACCTTTACTATCTGAACGTCATGGCCGGCCCGGGACGCGTGCGCGATTGGCTGATCAGCGATGATCCCCACCATGGCTGGATCCGCCAGACTTGGGATTCGCAGAGCATGGATCCGCGATTGCCCTTCGGAGCCGGCGCGTAGCCACCCGGGTTGCAAAGCCCAGCGGCGGCAGCAGGATCCCCTGCTGCCGCCGCTGGGCTTTAACTCTCAATCCTCCGCCCGGTACATGATCCCCTAGCGCGCCACGGGCCTGGCCAGCGGTTCAAAAGCCTGGGCAAAGGCTGCGATGGCAGCATTGGAATCTGCGCTGGCATAGGCTTCCATGCCGATCGGGCCAGAGTAATCCAGATCCGCCAGAGCTTGGGCAACAGCCAGGTAGTTGATTTCCCCGGTGCCCGGCTCGCAACGCCCGGGAACGTCTGCGACCTGGATTTCTCCGATATGCGGCAGTGCCGAACGCACCAGTTCGATGAGGTTTCCCTCGCCAATTTGGGCGTGGTACAGATCAAGCATCATCTTCACGTTCGGGTGACCTACGGCCTTGACCAGAGACATCGTGTCCTTGGCGCGTCCCAGCGGGATGCCCGGGTGATCCAGAATCGTATTCAGGTTCTCCAGCATGAAAGTGACCTGATGTTCTTCGCCGATCCGGCCCAGTTCCTCCAGGGTTCGCGCTGCGGTGAGCCACATGTCTCCGGTAGCCCGAAAACGTGGGATGGCGGCCTGCCCATCAATGAGCTGAGCCGGATGCACTACCAGCCGGTTGATGCCCAGCTGCCGGGCTGCCGGGATCAATTCCTTGGCGGTGCGAACCACTTCGTGCGCGCTGTCCGGATCGCAGAGGCTTCCTTCGCTGTAGCCTGTCATGGAGCCGAAGCGGGCCCCGGTGGCCGCCAACGCAGCAAGGTCCTTGTCCCTGATATCCCAGAGCTCGATTTCAAAGCCTGCCTCATCCAGGCGCTTGACCCGGTCGATCAGCGGAAGATCCAGGAAGACCATTTCGGCACAGACCGCCAGTTGCGCACTCATGCGTTCACCGCAAGGCGGGTGGCCGATTCCAGCTTCACCGGCAGACCGGTTTCCGAGGATTCCAAGGCCGCCAGGGCCACGCGCAGCGCCGCGCGTGCGTCCGCGCCGGTGGGGACCGCCAGGCCCGCGTCGGCCGAACCGTCGCGCAGGCCACGGATCTTGCGGGCGAAGATCGAGAGCTGCTCGCGGTAGGCCTGGGCGAAGAGCTCGATGTTCAGCCGTTCGGTTGGCGCATGGGCCCCCGCGCTGTCAAAGCTGGCCGCTGCCAGCTGCACTGGATTCCCTGCCTGCACCATGCCCTTTGAACCAAAGACTTCTCCGCGCACGTCGTATCCGTAGCTGGCCGAGAAGTTCGCCTCGGCCACTGCAATTGCTCCGTTCGAGTAGCGCAGGCTCACCACGGCGGTATCCAGCAAACCGGCATCCCGGTGCTCTGGCGCCACCAATGCATCGGCCATGACGTGGACTTCCACGGCTTCTGCACCCGGGTTCAGCCAGTTCAGCGTGTCAAAATCGTGGATCAGGGTTTCGGTGAAAATCACGTGCGAGCGGATCTTCGCCGCGTTGGGCAACCCGCCTGCAACTTCTGGATCGCGGGTCAGCGACCGCAGCAGCTGAGGGGTGCCGATTGCACCGGAATACACCTGTTCTGCCACGGCAGCGAAGTCGCGGGAGAAGCGCCGGTTGAAACCGATCTGCAGCAGCACTCCGGAATCCTCCACTGCTTTCAAGGCGGTGTCGAGATCTGACAGCGCGTGCGCTGCCGGCTTTTCGCAGAAGATGTGCTTTCCCGCCGCGGCGGCCTGGGCGATCAAGCCGGCATGGAAGCTTGAAGGCGCGCCGATGACCACAGCGTCTACGGTTTCGTCGGCAAACACGTCCGCAATGTCTTCGGTGTAGTTCGTGCAACCCAGTTCTGCGGCCAGTTCGGCGGCGCGGCCTGGTGCCGGATCTGCCACGACGTGCAGTTGTGCATCTGGCAGGTGCTGTGCCACAGTGCGGGCGTGGAATGCGCCGATCCACCCGGTGCCGATGACCGCAATGCGCAGTGGCCGTGCGGAATTTTCTGGCAGGGATTGGTAAGCCATGGAGCGTCTCCTAGAACGTTCTAGATAAAGTGTTCAGGAAAATCATGGCACACTGGATAGCAGGTGTCTATAACGTTCTAGAAGAAAGTTCCGCCAATGCCGCATGCATCTGCGCCACGCCCCGCCAAACGCCCTACGTTGGCCGACGTCGCCCGCGCCTCAGGGGTCTCGGTAGCACTGGCCTCGATCGTGCTGCGCGAGGCTGAGGGCGCCAGCGGAGAATCCCGGGCCCGGGTCAAGCAGGCCGCCGCGGATTTGGGCTACCGCCCGGACTCGCGTGCACGGTCGCTGCGCAGCAGCCGCAGCAGAACGCTTGGCCTGGCCCTGGCGCTGGGAGAGCCGCTGCACGCGGAACTGGCAGATGCTTTATACGCGCAGGCGGACCAGAGCGGATTTGAAATCATTCTAGGCGCCACCGGCAGACACCGAGATGAACGCCGTGTGCTCAATACCCTCATCGACGCCGGCGTCGAGGCGGTGATCGGGGTGTTCCCCGAACTGCCAGCCGCGCAGCTGGTCCAGGTGTCCAAACAGCTTCCCGTCATCAGCCTGCTGCGCAAGGTCAAAGGCATCCCCTCGGTCATTACCGACGAGGCTGCCGGCGTTGAACAAGTCGTCAGCCATTTGGTGCAGCGCGGCCACACTCGGCTGCTGCATCTGGATGGCGGTTCCGCCGTCTCGGCGAAACAGCGGCGAGATGCCTTCATCGAATCCGCTGCCCGCGCCAACGCCAGCGGCCAGATCCTTCCAGCGGGTTCTGACGAGGCGACCGCTTTTGCGGTCCTGCGAGAGTATCTGGAGAAAACGCCCCAGGCCGAACGCGCCACGGCGGTACTGGCCTTTAATGACCGCGCGGCGCTCGGCGCCCGGCAAGCCATAGATCTTGCGGGCCTGCAGGTTCCCGAGCAGATCTGCCTTGCCGGATATGACGACAGCGAATTCGCCAGGCTTGCGCATGCCGATCTGACCAGCGTTCGCCAAGATGTCGCAGCCCTGGCTCAGGCCGCCATGCAGGCGGCCCTGAATTCCCCGGGAGCATCCAGCACCCATGCGCCGCAGCTGGTGGTGCGCGGCAGTACCGGACAGCGCCGGGCATAGCGGTGGGCCCAGCCCTGCCAATTGGCGGGGCTGGGCTCACTAGCTCAGCGAATGGTCGCGCCTTAGGCGTTGACCGCCGGCTTGACTTGGTAGATCGCTCCTGTGGAGACGTCCTCTTCCAGGGCTTCCAGTGAGCGTCCGCGGGTTTCGGGAACCTGGGTGGCCACGAAGATCAGCGCCAGCACACCGATGCCTGCGAAGATGAAGAATGATCCGGTAATTCCGACACCGGAGACCAAAGAGGGGAAGAACAGCGCCAGCACACCGTTGGTGGCCCACCCGAAGAACACCGAGATGCCAATTCCCAGCCCGCGCATATGCAGCGGGAAGACTTCAGCCAGCCACACCCAGACAGCCACGTTGAGGAATGTCTGCATGGACATCACGAAGGCAACCACCAAGATCAGGATCACCACTGGTCGGATAGGGCTGCCGACCGGCAGCAGCATGCCCGCGATGGCTACCAGCAGGTGGCAGGTGGTGGTCAGCGCCAAGCCGATCAGGAAAGTCTTGCGGCGGTCCATACGGTCCATATTGCGCAGGGCGATGATGCCGCCAATCACGGCAACCACGCCGAAGGCGATATTCGCCAGGACTGCCTGCTGCTCTGACATGCCGGACTCTTCCAGCACGCGTGTTCCGTAGTACATGATCGAGTTGATGCCGGTGAGCTGCTGAGTCATGGAAACGCCGATGCCGATGGCGACGATGCGCAGCAACCACTTGTTTTTCAGCACGGCCTTGATGCCCACCGGCTTGTTGTTCCGCTTTTCCTCGTCGGCAACGATCTCGATCTCGTGGACTTCGGCCAGTGCACGCTCAGGCGAACGCACTGTCTTGAGCACTCGCAGCGCCTCGGCATAGCGGCGCTTTTCCACGAGCCAGCGCGGAGATTCAGGCATGCGCAGCATGCCGAAGAACAACGCCAGCGCTGGCAGTGCGCAAATTGCGAACATGATGCGCCAGACGCCATCCACGGTTCCACCCAGGACGGTTTCAATGATCGCGTTCATCACGAAGGCGGCCAACTGACCCGAGACAATGGCCAGCTCATTGCGACCGGTGATGGATCCTCGAATTTCATACGGGGCCAATTCGGCCAAGTAGATCGGCACGACCGTGGATGCGCCACCCACGGCCAATCCGAGCATGATGCGTCCGGCGATCAGAACACCAAAACCCAGTGGTGAGAAAGTTCCCGCTTCCGGGCCGGCAGGCGAGAAGACTACGAGCAAGGTTCCGGCAAAGAACAGGACTGCCAGCAAGATGATGGTCTTGCGCCGACCCCATACATCGGCAATTTGTCCGCCGATGAGCGCTCCGAACGCGGCGGCGAAGACCAGTGAGCTGATCACCACGCCAACTTGCAGAAGGTTCAGTCCGAGTTCCGCTGCCATGGGACCTTCGGCGCCATTGGCAACACCGGTGTCGTATCCGAAAAGCAATCCGCCAAAACAGGCGATGATGGAGATCAAACCGAGTCGCTTAACATGAGGCCCCGCGGTGAGGGGCGGCAGGCTTGACTCTGCAGAAGCTTGCTGCGCACTAGACATGGGAACTCCTTTGGATTGCCCGGGTGAAAGCATTACTGGCCTTGGGCCATCCATCGGATCGACTGCGATCCGGCTTCCTCCACTCGGTTCGACTGGAACCAATTCGCATCATTCTGGTTCCTTGCCGATAACTGAAAGTGATGGGCTTCACAGCCCCTATGTAAGGACAATACGTCATCAGTGTTTAGCGAGCAAGCATTATTGGCTATTAAGTCCTGACAAATGCCGTTTTTCTTGCCGCTCCGGCCCTGCCGACCGCTAGTTCCCGAGACTGTACGCACAAATCAATCTGGAATTCTGCGAGCTCTTCTCGAGCCGCCCTGTGCTCAGGATGACTCCCGGGCCGGACGACGAAAGCCGAACCCGCAAGGGTTCGGCTTTCGTCATCCGGCAACTCAACTTGGCGTTGCCTGATTTGCTAGGAACGCGCAGCTTGGGCGGAAGCTACACGGCTGCGCATCTGCTCCAACTGGAATTTGGAGACTTCAACGGCGTTCTCGTTCTCGGCAAATACGCTGGAGACCATGACGCTCTCCTCACGGTCGGTGAAGCCATTGGCCACCAGACCGGAGAAGAATCCATCCCAGTCCACGTCCCCATCACCAAGCTTCAGGTGCTGGTGCACGCGCACCGGATTGCCCGGCGGATTGGTGATGTAGCGCAACCCGTGCGAGGCATGATGGTTCATCGTGTCAGACACATGCACCACTCGCAGCCGCTCCCCCACGGTCTGCATGATTTCCAGCGGTTCATCCTTCATATGGAAGGAATGAGAGGCGACGTAGACAAAGGACAGATTCGGCGAATTCACCCCGCGGATTACCCGCCAAGCAGCCAAGCCTTCCTCGACGAAATCATCCGGATGCGGGTCAATGGCCACGTTAATGCCTTCGCGCTCAATGATCGGCACCAGCTCCTCCATGGAACGGTAGAACGCGGCCTCGGACTCCTCGGCGCGTTCCGGCCGTCCGGAGAATTCCGTGTTCATCTGGTTCACGCCCAAATCCACGGCGATCTGGATGGCGCGCTTCCAATAGCGCACCGCGGCCTGGCGCAAATTCTCCTCGGGCGAGGACCAGCGCAGCACCGGAAGCACCGAAGCGATCCCCACCCCGGTGGCCTTGCACCGGGCAGCGAGCTGCGCGACCAGGTCATCGTCGGCCTTGGGGTGCGTGAAGAACGGAATCATATCCGCATGCGGGGTCAGCTGTATGCAGTCATAGCCCAGCTCCGCTGCCAGTTCCGGGAACTGGAGCAGCGAGTGCGTGGAATGGAACGGGGTCGGGTCCAGTGCGTATTTCATGATGCCCTTAGCTGTAGAGATCCGGCTTGCTGTTCAGCTTGACTGCCACCTTTTCGCCGGTGCGCTGGGCCTCGACTCCAGCCTCGCAGCATGCCGCGGTGGCGTAGCCGTCCCAGGCGCTCGGCCCGCCCAATTCCCCGCGCAGCGCGGCGTCAACCCAGGACTGGATTTCGGTGTCGTAGGCGGCGCCGAAACGCTCCTCGAAGCCCGGGGTGACCTTGCCGCCCCACTGCCCGGCGGTACGCACATACGGTCCGGCGTCATTGCCGATGGACACGATGCCATCTTCAAAGGATGCCTGGGTCGCCACCTCGTAGCCGAACTTCGCGTTGACGTAGATCTCCACGTCGGCGAGCACTCCGGCAGAAGTTTCCAGCAGCACATGCTGTGGGTCATGCTGGCCGTTGGGTGCATTGCGGGTGGCTTTGCCCAAGCGCACCTGCACCGAGGTGATCTCTGCGCCGGTGAAGTAGCGAATGGCATCGAACTCGTGGACCACCGAGTCGTTGATCAGCATCTCATTGGTGAAGCCGTCCGGGGTGGATGGGTTGCGGTGCTGGTGGTGCAGCACCAGCAATTCACCCAGGCTCTCGTCCTCGATCAGCTGGCGCAGCTGCCGGTACTCGGCGTCAAAGCGGCGCATGAAGCCCACCTGGATGCGCTTGCGGCCCAGTCTGGCCTCCGCCTCGACGATCTCCCATGAGGAAGCGGCATCCGGGGTCAGCGGCTTTTCGCACAGCACCGGAATATCGGCAGCAAGCACCGTCAGCAGCGCATCGTGGTGCAAGAAACCGGGGGTCGCCAGCAGTACGGCGTTGACCTTGCCGTCGGCGAGCGCCGCGGGCAGGTCGGTGTAGCCCTTGGCGCCCGGGATGTCTGCGATGGCAGCGTTGACCCGGTCGGTGTCAATATCGACAACGGCCGCCACTTCGGCGCCGGAGATGCGGTGGTGGATGCGCTGGATGTGGTCGGCGCCCATGCGTCCGGCTCCGACGACGGCGACGCGCAGGATTTCTGGCACGATGAGTCCTTTCAAGATTTTTTGGTGGTCCTGGTTTGAGTTAGGCAAGCTGGCCTAGACGCGGGTGTGCGAGCCGCAGCTGAGCAGGTAGTCGCGGGTGCGGGTGGCGATGGGCAGCGGCGCCGTGAAGTCGGCGACCGGGTACATGTCCTGTTCGACAATGCCGAAGATCGGGCGGCCCAGTTTCTCCACTTCCGCCAAGACCTCATTGAGGTCAGGCAGACCCGATGGCGGTTCGCACATGACCCCGGCGAGGTTGGCCGCGGCCCAGGTCAGGTCCTGCGCGCGCACCGTGGCCAGGATGTCCGGGTTGATCTGCTTCAGGTGCAGGTAGCCGATGCGCTCCGGGAAGCGGCGGATCAGATCCACGCTGGACGCCCCGCCGTATTCGGCATGCCCGGTATCCAGGCACAGGGTGGTGAACTGCGGGTCGGTGAGCTCAAGGAACTTCTCGATGTCGCTCTGGCCGCAGACATGCGAGTCGGCGTGGGAGTGGAACTGCTGTTTCAGGCCAAATTCTTCCTGCAGGATCTTGCCCAACCGGTCATGGCCCTTGGCCAGCGAGTCCCAGGCCGCGGCGTCCAGTGTGCCGGATTCGACGGCTTGCCCGGTGACGTCATCGCGCCACATGGCCGGGATCACCACAATATGCTCCCCGCCCATGGCGGCGGTCAGCTCGGCCACCTTGCGGGCTGGCTCCCAGGCTTCCTCCCATGCGCTGGCGCTGCCGTCGATGCCGCGGTGGAAGGCGGTGAAGACGGTGCCGGCGCAGACGTTCAGGTCGCGGGCGGCCAGCTCATCGGCCAGCTGGGCGGGGTCGGTCGGCAGGTACCCGTAGGGACCCAGCTCGATGGTTTTGTAGCCGGCCTCGGCTACCTCGTCGAGGAAGCGCTGCCAGGGTGTCTGCTTGGGGTCATCGGCAAACCAGACGCCCCAGGAGTCGGGGGCAGTTCCAATGGTGATGTTCTGTGCCATGGCATGTACCAGAATCTTTCGATGCTCATTGCCGATGCCGACTGTTTACTGGCCGGCATCGGCACGATGGAAATTAGTTGCAGTGCAGGAACCTAGTTTGAGGGGAAGTTGTACGATGCGGTGGACAGCTGTGCCGGCTCCGGCCACCGCTGCGTTACTGCCTTGCCGCGGGTGTAGAAACGCACACCGTCCGGTCCATAAATGTGGTGCTCGCCAAATAGTGAATTCTTCCAACCACCAAATGAGTGCCATGCCACCGGTACCGGGAGCGGAACGTTTACCCCAACCATGCCCACATGAATACGTCGGGTGTAGTTGCGAGCGTGCGAACCCGAGGAGGTGAAGATTGCGGTGCCGTTGCCGTATGGGTTGGCGTTCACCGTGTCGATGGCTTCATCCAAGGAATCAACGCGAAGCACCACGAGTACCGGGCCGAAAATTTCCTCGGTGTAGGCACTCATTTCTCGGTTCACCCGGTCCAAGATGGTCGGGCCAACGAAGAACCCGTTTTCATGGTCCTTGACCACTAGCTCCCGACCGTCCAAGATGAGCGCGGCACCGGCTTGTTCGGCCTCGCCAACAATCTTCTGCAGGCGAGTCTTTGATGCCGGTGTGATGACCGGTCCCATATCTGCTTTTTCGTCAAAACCGTGGGAGACGTTCACGCCACGGGCTCGTTCGGCTAGCTTGTCCACGAGGATGTCAGCGGCCTCGCCAACGGCCACGGCCACGGAGATCGCCATGCAACGCTGGCCTGCCGAGCCGAATGCCGCAGCATTGATATGGTCTGCAGCCTGCTCCATATCCGCATCCGGCATGATGACCGCGTGGTTCTTGGCACCGCCCAATGCCTGGACGCGCTTTCCGTACTTGGTTGCGGTCTCGTGTACGTACTTGGCAATGGGTGTTGACCCGACAAATGAAATTCCGTCCACATCTGGGTGGGACAGCAAACCATCTACAGTTTCCTTGCCGCCATGCAGCACCTGGAATACTCCGTCGGGAAGCCCCGCCTGCTTGAAAAGCTCGGCAATCAACAGCGCAGCCGAAGGGTCACGCTCGGAAGGCTTGAGGATGAAGGCATTGCCGGTAGCGATGGCAACTGGCGCCATCCACAAGGGAACCATGACCGGGAAGTTGAACGGGGTAATTCCGGCAACTACGCCTAGTGGCTGACGGAATGAGAACACGTCTATGCCGGTGGATACCTGGTCCGAGTACTCCCCCTTGAGTGACTGGGAGATTCCGGCGGCGTATTCCACCACCTCGATACCGCGGGCTACTTCGCCGGCCGCGTCCGAGAGTACCTTGCCGTGCTCGCTGGTTACCAAGCGGGCCAGGTCATCGGTGTGTTCGGTGAGCAGTTGCTGGAAGCGGAACATGACCTTGGTGCGCTTGACGATGGAGACTTCGCCCCAGCTGTCGGCGGCGGCGCGGGCCGCTGCCACGGTCTGGGCCAGGTCTTCGGGGCTAGCCAAATGCAGCTGACCGGTAATTTCGCCGGTTGCCGGGTCGTAAACCGGCTGGGTGGCTGTTCCGCTGCCCGCGGTTGGCTGCCCGTTGATGAAGTGCTTGATGTCGGTAATTTCGGTGGCGGTTGTGCTCATGATTAGCTCTCGTCTTCCTTTAGTAGCGAAAAAGTGTTGGGCCGGCGATAACGTGCGGCGATTCAGCCTAGATAAGGCTTCTGCCGCGCCTTGTGGCTTTCGTAGACTTCACGGGCCTTCGTCGTGGAATCCAGCTCGGATGTTTCACTGACCGGCACGTCCCACCAAGACTGGCTGGAAGGTGCATCGGCGTAGAGATCCGATTCAATATGGATGAGGATTGGGCCGGATCCTTCCGGCGCTGCCTTTGCGGTGGCGATGGCGGCCGCCAGGTCCTCGATGGCCCGATCTCCGGGGGCGATTCTTATGACCTTGACTCCCAATGATTCGGCGTTCAGCGCCAAATCGATTGGCAGCGTTTGCCCCTCGTCGAAGGAGTGCGTTTGGGCGTCCAGTGCACGGTATTTGGTGCCGAAGCGCTGGGATCCCAATGATTCGGAGAGCGACCCGATGGAGGCATAACCGTGGTTCTGGATGAGCACCGTGATCAGTTTGATCCCCTCGGCCACTGCGGTGACCAGTTCGGTGTGCATCATCAGATAGGAGCCGTCGCCGACCATGACCACTACGTCACGGTTCTCCGCGCCGCGCGCGGTCTCCGCAAGCACCGCACGCTTCAGTCCCAGCCCACCGGCGATTTCGTAACCCATGCAGGAGAAGCCGTATTCCACGTGATATCCGAAAGGATCCGAAACCCGCCACATCTTATGCAGGTCTCCGGGCAAAGATCCGGCCGCGCACACTACAACGTCGCGGGAATCCATGGCCTGGTTGGTTGCGCCGATAATGGCATTCTGGCTGACTAGCGGGCTGAGCCTTTCGGCGAATGCCTCATCCACGGTCGCATCCCAACGTTGTTTCTCTTGGGCGGTGAACACCTCAAGAGCGCCTTCCACCCGATACCCGGTGAGCGCTTCGCGCAGGGCAATGAGCGCCTTGCGAGCATCCGCGACGATCGGCAGCACGGTGGCGTGCTTGTACGCATCAAGTGCGGCAACGTTGATATTTACGAACTTCGCTCCGGGGTTTTGGAAGGCCGTGCGGCTGGCCGTGGTGAAGTCCTCATACCGGGTACCAATACCGATGATCAGATCCGCTTCTGCGGCCAACGCGTTGGCCGCAGAAGTACCGGTGGAACCGATGGCTCCTAGCGAATACTTCGAGTCCCAAGGCAGGGCGCCAACGCCGGCTTGGGTATTGCCCACCGGAATTCCGGTGGCCTCAGCGAAGGCCGCAAGCTCCTCGGTCGCATAGGCATAGAGCACTCCGCCACCGGCAACGATCAACGGGCGCTTGGCAGCACGAATCAGCTGCGCAGCCTGAGCTATGTCTTCGGTTTCCGGGGCCGGGCGGCGGATCTTCCAGTCGCGTTCGGCAAAGAACTCTTCCGGGAAATCAAAGGCCTCGGCCTGGACATCCTGCGGCAAGGAGATGGTCACCGCTCCAGTTTCGGCAGGATCGGTGAGCACGCGCAGACCGTGGTGCAGTGCGCTGGCCAGCTGCTCCGGCCGGGTGACCCGGTCAAAGTACTTGGATAGCGGGCGGAAGGCATCATTAACGGTGATGTCGTAGCCGTGCGGCATTTCCAGTTGCTGGAGTACTGGATCGGCGGCACGGGTGGCAAAGGTATCGCTGGGCAAGAGCAATACCGGCAAACGATTAGCGGTGGCCAGCGCGGCACCGGTGAGCAAGTTGGAGGAGCCAGGCCCGATGGAGGTGGAGACCGCATAGGTGGCGCGGCGACGGGTATGCCGGGCATAGGCCACCGCCTGATGCGACTGCGCCTGCTCGTTGCGACCTTGGTAGTACGGCATGAGGCTCGGGTCTTTGAGCTGCCATTGCTTCAGGGCCTGCCCCACCCCGGCGACATTGCCGTGGCCGAAGATGCCGAACATTCCTGGAATCAGGCGCTCTCGATAGGCAGCTCCACCGATGTTGTCCACCGTGTACTGTCGTCCCAGGAATTCTACGACCGCCTGAGCAACGGTCATTCTGCGTGTAGTCATCGAGCTTTGTCCTTCTCAGCTGCGTACAGGAGTGGTGGTGTTCAAGAGCGATGCGGCGGTGGCCACGGCGGCGGCCACATCCCCGTCCTCGGGATACAGCAGGGTCCGGCCCACGGTCAGTCCCTGTACCCCGGGCAGGGCCAGGGCATCCTGCCAGGAGGCGAACACCTTATCGGGACTGCCTGCGGGATCTCCGCCGAGCAGGACCGTGGGCAGGGTGGTGGCGGCCATAACCCGCTCCATTTCCTGGACCACGGGGATTTTCAGCCAGGTGTAGGCGCTGGTTTCGCCCAGTCCGGAGGCGATGCCCATGGACTTGATCACTGCCTCCGGGCGCAGGTCGTTGACTACCTTGCCCTCGGCCCGCTTGGAGATGAACGGTTCGACCATGGCGACCAGCTGGTGCCGAGCCAAATCGGAGACGGCATCGGCGGTGGCAGCCAGGGTTTTCACGGTGTCCGGATCCTCGTAGCTGATCCGGGTGAGCATCTTGCCGCCGTCTGCGCCCAAGGCGGCCAGGGCCGCAGCGCTATGCCCGGTGAAGCGGTCATCAATCTCGTTGACCAGGCCGGCGAGCCCGCCGCGGTTCATCGAGCCGAAAACCAGCTTGCCTTCCAGTGCGCCCAGCAGCAGCAGGTCATCGAGGATATCCGGCGAGGCCAGGACCCCATCGCAGGCGGGGTTCTGCAAGGCGATCCGCAGCCGGTCCAGCAGTTCGCGGCGGTCGGCCATGGCCGTGGCGCGCTTGCCTACGGATAGCGCCCCGCGGGCCGGGTGGTCGGCGGCGATGATGAAGTTCTGCCGGCCCAGCACCGGGCCGGCATGCTTCTGGCGCAGCGAGGCGGCGCGCTGCACCGCTGCCGGGTCTTCTAGCCGCTGGCGGGTGATGGATTCGTAGCGGCGCGGGTCTTCGCGGTCCACGTGCAGGTCGGATGCCTGTTTCATAACTAGACCAGGTCTTTCTGGGAGGCGGGTACGGTGCGGCCGCGCTCGGCCAGCAGGGCGTTCACTTCTTCTGGGTCCGGCATCGCATCGGAGCAAGCGACCTTCGAGGCCACGATCGCCCCAGCGGCATTGGCGTAGTCCAAGACCTGCTCCAGCGGCCAACCGGAGAGCAGGCCGTGGCAGAAGGCGCCGCCGAAGGAGTCGCCGGCGCCCAGTCCGTTGGCGGTCTGCACCGGAACCGGCGCGGAAACCACACGTTCGGTGCGGGTTTTGGCCATGACGCCTTCGGGGCCGAGCTTGACCACGGCGATCTGCACTCCGGCCTCCAGCAGGCGGTCGGCCTGCTCATCCGGGGTTCCTTCTCCAACGGCTACCGAGCATTCGGTATCGTTGCCGATGGCCACCGTGGCCGAGGGCAGAGCCCGGGCTACCTGCTCGCGGGCTTGCTCAACGGAGTCCCAGAACATTGGGCGGTAGTCCAAGTCCAGGATGGTGAACTGCCCTGGGGCCAGCGAACCGGCCGGGCGGGCCTCGTAGGCTTCCAGCTGCGCGGTGCGCGAAGGCTCTCGGCTCAAGCCGGTGACGGTGCTCCAGAAAATCTTGGAGTTCTTGACCGTGTCGAGGTCGATATCGCTGCTTTTGATATTCCAGTCCGGTGCCATCGGGAAGCGTCCGTAGAAGTACAGCGGGAAGTCATCTGGTGGCATGATGGCGCAAAAGGTGACTGGGGTCTGCAAGCTGGCATCGCGGGTGACCTGTGCGCGGTCCACGCCGTAGCGGTCCAATTCGCGTTCCAGGAACGTGCCGAAGTCGTCGTCGCCGATTTTGGTGATCACCCCGGCCGCGCGGCCGTGCCGGGCAGCTGCCACAGCGACGTTGGTGGCAGAGCCACCGAGATACTTGCTGAAGGAGTTCACGTCGGCGAGGGAAACGCCGATGTCGTTCGGGTAGACGTCAACGCTGATGCGTCCGAGGGTGAGTACGTCGTAAGTCACGCAGATCGACGTCCTTTCGAGTCAGAAGTTCAGGGATCGGCCAGCTGCCGAAGATGTGAACGGTGCCACAAGAAATACTTTGCACCATGAATCTAGCTCTGTCAAAGGTTTGTACTGACATATTTACAACATGAGTAACACTGCGAGTGGAAAACCGTGGAATTCTGCGGATATCAACCAGGCCAAGTCGACAAAAGTTTATGGTCTTCTCGAGAACTATGTCCTGACGTTAAGACCTGACTAGTTTGGAATTCCTGCTCCGAAGCTGACGTTGCCGCATTCGAAGCAGGCGGAACGCTAGGCTCTTAACAAGAACCCGGACCAAGCCCAGGAGGCACCATGGCAGCAGGACGCCGCCGCGCGACGATTTACGATGTCGCCCAAGCCGCCGGCGTCTCCAAATCGCTGGTATCCCTGGTGCTGCGCGGCTCCCCCAGCGTCTCCGAACCACGCCGCGCCGCGGTGCTGGCTGCCATCGAGCAGCTGAACTACCGCCCGAGCCAAGCCGCGGCCGCACTGGCCGGTGGCACCAGCCAGACCGTCGGCGTGGTGATCGACGACTACACCAACGTCTGGTTTGTCGAATTGCTTCGCGGGCTGCAAGAAGGTCTGGGCAATGCCGGACTGCGCATCGCCGTCTCGGACCGCACGCTGAACGCGCATGTGGAGTCGGACCCGCTGGATGGATTTCTCAGCACCCGCGTCGAGGCCTTGGTCCTGGCCACCGAACCTACACCGGCCATGCGCTTCCCCTCCCAGATCCCGGTGATCGTGGCAGGTAATCGAGCAACACAGGTGACCGGAGCGGATATTTCAGCAAGCGACGACCGGTTTGGCGCACGTCGAGCCATCGAATACCTGATTTCACTGGGGCATCGGCACATCGGGCACATCGGTGGCGGCGGAGGCGCATCAATGCTCAGGCGCAACGGATACCAAGATGCGATGAGCGCGGCGGACCTGGACGAGCGCATCGTCATCCTCACCCCGCACACCACCGAGGACAGCGGCTATCAGTGCACGAATCAGCTTCTGCGCGAAACCCCGGAAATTACCGCCATCCTGGCCGGCAATGATTCGATGGCCATGGGCGCGCTGGCCGCGGCCCGCGAGAACGGCCTCTCGGTCCCCGAGGATCTGTCGATTATCGGCTACGACAACTCGCCGCTCTCCGGCACGCACCTGCTGCGCTTGACCACCGTGGACAGTCGCAACCGCGAGCTCGGCATGCACGTGGCCGAGCAGGTACTTTCCCGGCTCGCGGACCCTGAACGCGCTGCGCAAAAGGTGTCACTGGAGCCAGCACTGGTTGAGCGCGGCACCTGCGCCCCCGTTCGCCCCGCCTAGATAATCCCCGCTCAATACCCCTTGACCGCCACTTGGATTCGCCTTTACACTTTTTTGGAGCGCTCCAAAATCCCCCTGAACAACTTCCACCCAGGAGAATCCGTGACAAAAAGCATCGGCATCGCCGTCATCGGCGCAGGCATGGCAGGCTTGTCCCACATCGCCGGCTACCGCACCGCCCCCACCCTCTACGAATCCAACCTGCCACCGCTGCGCTACGTCGCGGTGGCCGATGTGAACACCGAGCTCGCAGCCAAAGTTGCCAAACGCTACGGCTACGAAAAGGCACTGGGCTCCTGGCAAGAGGTGGCCAACGATCCGGACATCGATGTCGTTTCGGTAGTGATTGCAAACCGCTTCCACCGCGAAGCCGTTGAAGGTCTGCTGGCCGCCGGCAAGCACGTATTGTGCGAGAAACCGCTGGCCGACACCCTAGAAGAAGCCCAGGCCATGGCCACAGCGGCCCGCAACGCCAACTCCATTGCCCGCGTCGGCTTCACCTTCCGCCGCACCCCGGGTATCGCCACGATCCGGAACCTAATCACCGATGGCACCCTGGGCAAGGTATTGCATTTTTCTGGTCGCTATTGGACCGACTACGGCCACAATCCACAGGCTCCAATGAGCTGGCGGTTCAAGGGTGAGGCCGGCTCTGGCGCACTGGCCGATGTGGGAAGCCACCTGTCTTACATCGCCGAATTCCTGGCAGGCGACATCGTTTCGGTCAGCGGCGGGCAGCTGAGCACCAGCATCACCGAACGCTTCCTGCCGGCCGGCGCCGTGACCGGACACGACCTGGTGAAACTAAGTGATAAATCGGAACCGGTGGAGAACGACGACTATGCGGCGTTCAACGTCCAGTTCGCCGAAGCCTCCGGCAGCCTGGAAGTCTCCCGTGTCGCCGCCGGCCACCCGAACTCACTGGCCTTCGAGGTCTTTTGCGAGAAGGGCGCCGCGCGCTTCAGCCAGCTGCGTCCGTCGGAAATCGAAATCATGCTCAGCGAAGGGCCCTCGGCGACCAACGGCTATCGCACGGTGAACCTCGGTCCGGAGCATGCTTACCTCGGCGGCGGGCTGCCCATGGACGCACCAGGTGTCGGCTTCGGCCAAAACGACGCCTTCAGCTATCAAGCCCGTGCCTTCCTCGACGAAGTCTGCGGCCTGGACACCGACCTTCCCCCGAATGCGACATTCGACGAGGGAGTGCACAATATGCAAATCCTGCAGGCGGTCGTCCAGTCCGCCGGCAACGACGGAAAGAAGGCAGCCCTGTGAAACTCGGTGTATACAACGCAATCCTCCACGACCGCCCCCTGCCCGAAGCGCTCAAGATCATCAAAGACCTGGGACTGACCGGCATCGAGCTGAACACTGGCGGATTCTTGCCAGCAGTCCATGTGCCCAATTTCGACCAGATTCTGCAAAGCGATAGCGCCCGGGACGACTTCCTGGAGATCTTTGACCACGCCGGCGTGCAGATTGCCGGGCTGAACTGCAATGGCAACCCCTTGCATCCCAACCCGGTTATTGGCGACCGGCACGCCGAAGATATCCGCCGCAGCATTAGGCTCGCGCAGCGCCTGGGACAGCATCGTGTTGTGACCATGTCCGGCTTGCCCGGCGGTGAACCGGGTGCCACCCGAGTCAATTGGGTGGTGAACGCTTGGAACTCGGCAGCACTGGAGCAGTTGGATTACCAGTACGGCCTCGCGGCCGAGTTCTGGAAGGAGATGGATATCCTGGCCCAGGACAACAACGTCAAGGTCGCCCTGGAGCTGCACCCGCAGAACCTTGCTTTTAATCCGGCCAGCTTCCGTGAACTCATCGAACGCGCCGGCACCAGCAACATCGGCGTTGAGCTCGATGCCTCGCACCTGTTCTGGCAGCAGATGGATCCCGTGGCCGTGGTTCGGGATCTTGGCTCATGGGTCTTCCATGCCGCCGCCAAAGACGTGCGCATTAACCCGCATGCGGCTATCCAAGGGGTGCTGGACAACAGCTTCCGCAAAAAGAGCGCGGACGAACCACGCACCAATATGGGCGGGGACGAATGGGTTAATGAATGGCCGGATAACTCGGCCTGGGACTTCGTGGCCTTGGGCAAGGGACACGGGACCGCGTTCTGGACCGAGTTCCTGCGTGCCCTGCACGAAGTGGACCCAGAGATGCTGGTGAATATCGAGCACGAGGATACCGAATTGGGTGCAGTTGAGGGGCTTGAGGTGGCCGCCAAGGTACTTCTCGACGCCGATGCTGCGCTGAGGTCTTCGCTGGCTACCCGCTAGCAAACTGGCTCAACAACTAGCGAAGCCCGGAATTCACGAAAATGAATTCCGGGCTTCGCTTGTGCGTTGCTAAAGTTCGTCGAGCGGCCTCTAGACAGTGCGGACGACTGCTTCGTAGTCGAAGCGGTCCTTTGGTGCACCGATTTCGCCTTCGGCTGGTTGGCCGATATTCAGGACCAAGAAGCTCTTCTGGTCGCCTTCTGGGAAGAAGGAAGCATCAATGGCGGAGAAGTCTGCACCGGTCATGGGACCAACGGCGAAGCCCAGGCTGCGTGCAGCCAGGATGAAGTAGCCTGCCTGCAGGTGGGCGTTGTTGTTGCCGGTGGAAGCAGTGAAGTCGGCATCGGCGTCGTACATGGCCTTGGGTGCGTTGTAGCCTGGCAGGAAGTTATCCCACTGCTCGTGCCATGCGGTGTCATAGCTGAGGATTGCCACCAGCGGAGCTGCGGCAGTCTTGGCCCTGTTGCCATGCGACAGCGCGTCGACCAGGTTCGCGCGTGCTGCGTCGGACCGTACGTAGGTCACGCGCAGCGGCTGGGAGTTGAAGGCAGTTGGGCCGAACTTGGCCAGCTCGTAGATCTCCTGGGCCTGCGCCTCGGTGACTTCGCCGGCGAAGGCGTTGGCGGTGCGTGAGTCGCCAAAGATGGAGTTGATCGCGCCGGAGCCGATCTGGGTTTCGTCAGATGCAATAGTCATACTCATACCTTTCGGATCGGCCCGCGGCCACTGGATTGGGCCACTGCCGGGCTCGGTCTTCTTCTACCGATATCCAACTAAGAACAGCTTCGCCTCATTCCAATTATTAGCGTGTTCTATGCAACATGGAGAACAGCGGCAAGCGTGAACCACGGCTTCTGGGCCAGCACCTGCCGAGCCAAATCCGGCCCTAAAAACTAGTTGAGATCACTCGATTCCCAGGACCGGCCCAGCGGCGATGCAGCTTGGCACAGCCGAGCGCACACAGCGCGATGGCTGCACCAAAGTAGGTTACCGCCATCGATTCGCCGCTGATCTGGCCTACCCAGCCCAGCCCTAAGGCACCCAGTGCAGTCAGTGCGTAGCCCAGCACCCAAAAGGCTGAGCTGGCGCTGCCTCGATGTCGCGGCTCAATGCGGCGCAACACGATTCCCAGGCCTACCGGGAACAATGCGCCGTGGCTCAGTCCCGCAACGATCAAGCCGGCAAGATACATCGCCATCGCCAAGCTTCCGCCAAGTCTTGGTGCTAGAGCTATCAGCACCGCACCAATCGCCAAGCCGGCATACCCTAGGTGAATTTTTTCGCTCACCAGCTTCCCTCCGGCCTTCTGGCCCACCGCCGTGGCGACAAAAATCAATGATCCGATGAGCCCCAGCAATCGCAGGTCCGTAATGCCGAAGGCACGGACCACCAAAATGGAAGTCATCGCGGTGCAACCGCCCATCACCGCGAAGCCCAAGGTCATCAGCCCGCCCACGCAGAAGTCGCGCAATGTGACGCGTGGCACCAGCGGAAGGCTGAGTTTCAATCCGTGTCCGCGGTGCATCACGCTGTCCGGGGCCATGGCAAGCAATGCGATGCACAGACCTGAAAGTACTGCGTGAACGCTGAAAGCAATCATCGGGACGGATGGGAAGAAGAAGGTCAGAAATGCAGCCAGGGCTGGCCCGCTGCCCAGACCCACCATATTGGCCACGCTGGAAATGCTGGCACCGCGTCCGGAGCTGGAGACCAGATCAGTCAGATAGGCGGTCGCCGTTCCAGTGACCAGCCCGGCACACACCCCGGAAAGGGTGCGGGCAATGAACAGAGTGGGTGCCTCGGCGGCCATTGCATAGAGTATTCCGCTGGCGGCCGAAGCGAGAAGCCCCAGGATCATGACGGGTTTTCGGCCAATGGCATCAGATAGGGAACCGAAGATGCACAATACCGCGAGCACCACGATGGCGTATATCGCAAAAAGTTGCGTTGAGGCGGCGGTGCTTAGGCCGTATTCATCCTGAAGCATCGGATACAACGCGGTGGGCATCGTGGTACCGCACATGGCGACCGCATAGGTCCCCAAAACGACAGTCAAGGGCCAGCCGCGGATTCGGCTTGGTTTTGTGCGCAGGACCATGCCAAGACCTCGCTCCCATGTTGCGTAACAACCCGAGCCTAGATAAGTCCTAATGTCCTGTCAATGTTATTCATTATTGTTGCTGATTAAACCGCGCTAAATCAGCAGCCCCAATCAGTCCGGCCACCGGGCCCAATTCCGCCTGGCTGATCTTCGCAAAAGGACGGTATCCCCTGCCAGGCAGGGTGCGGCGATAGGTCTCCTCCGCCGTGGAAACCAGTTGCTTCGACGCAGCACCCAAACCGCCACCGATAACGACGGTTCCCGGGTCCAGAACCGAGACCAGATTCGAGATGCCCAGACCAAGCCATTCGCCCATATCCGCAATGAGATCGGCACAGGCCGGGTCGCCCTCTGCGGCAAGTCGAGTTACCTCTGCGCCGGTGACGGCCTCCGGGTCATCGTCCACGGCCTCGCGCAGCCGGAAGGCCACCGGCGATTTGCTGCGCACAAGTTCGGCTCCTTCTCGGCCCAAGGCATTGCCAGAAGCGTATTGCTCCCAGCAACCGCGGTTGCCGCAGGCGCACCGATGGCCGCCGGGAACGATCACCTGGTGCCCGAATTCTCCAGCAATGCCGGACTTGCCTCGGTGGATCTGCCCTCCGAGGATCACTGCCCCGCCGATTCCCGTTCCGAGGGTCAGGCACACCATATCGCTCTCACCGCGGCCTGCGCCGAAACGGTGCTCGGCCCAGCCGGCAGCGTCAGCGTCATTTACCAGAGTCACCTCGTGTCCAACGAGCTTCATCAGGCGGTCGCGCACCGGTTCATTTCGCCAGGACAGGTGGGGGCTGAACAGCACATTCTGCCCCTTGCGGTCCATCCAGCCAGCAGCGCCAATACCCACCGGCAACGCTTCGCTGCCCTCCGAGAGCTCGCGAATCATCTCAGCCAGGGCACGTTCTGTCCCCGCCACATCATGGTCGGGCGTCTCGCGGCGGATCTGCCCGAAGGCGTTCCCCTCTTCGTCCACGAGGGCTGCAAGGATTTTGGTGCCACCGATGTCAACGCCGATGGAAAGATTTGCTGGACTCACAGTCATCCAGCTTAGACCCTCGCAAAACGCCGACAGTTCCAATGCGCCGCTGGTGCCTAGGACTGTTCACGCGCAGGCGCGACCTTCCACGCGTTGCCCACCATCTGGCATCCCTGCGAATTCAGGACTCATGCAGGCTATTTACCGCCAACTACGATTCATTTCGACCCGCCCCCGCCAAGCGGGCTGCTCCCGAACGATTCAGGGTCTAAACTCCGGGTTAAATGATTGGCTACAAGGTAGCATCCGCTCGCGAGATGTCGCAGTCCGGGAAGACACCCAACGGCTAAGGGCTGAATTGGGGTTTGTACCATTTCCGAGATTTCCCTCGCTTACTATGCCCACTGCTCATAGTGCGGAAAACGTCGAGCGGAACGTGGCCGCACCAGGTTCGAATTCGTGCAGCATGCACCGGAAGGATCCGTCCCAGGGCCTCCACAGGAAATCGGTTCACTGCGCCCATCGACCAAGGAATTCAATGCATTGCTTGTTTCCATGGGAACGCCCGAATTCAATGCCCTCGGGGTCCGCTGGTAGACCATCTTCGCTGCCGCGGGCATCATCGCCCGCGCAAGTGCGGCCGGAGAATAGTTGGAGCACAAATGAAAGTGCTCGCAAACCGGGGTTTGCGAGCACTATCCGCTGATGGTTATTTCTCGTCATCGAGCACTTCGTCGACGCTGGGGGCAGGTTCAGCCGTTTCCTCAGTGTTCCGCGGTTTTGGCAACTCTGGGTACAGGCATCTCGATGGCCCCCGTCTGGATCTGCTCGAATTCTTCCGGCGTGACCACGGGGATCTCGTAACCCTCTTTGTCGATGAGCTTTCCACCTTCATAGTGGTCTCCCTCTATCAGCCCGCAGATTTCTTCGCGCTTCACCATGCGCGGCGGGGCGGCGGAGAACACCGAAGAGTTCTTCGAATTCCCGAATTTCAGTTCGTTGAATAGCAGGTTCAACAGCACCGCCATGATCGCGGCCGAAGAGATCCCCGAGTGGAAGATCGTTTCGAACCAGCTTGGGAAGCTCGCATAGAAGTCCGGCTTGACGATCGGGACGCAGCCAAAGGAGATCGATGCGGCCACGATGACTAGGTTCATCCCGTCATATTTGATCTTGGACAGGGTTCGAATTCCGGAGGCGGCCACGGTGCCGAAGAGCACGATTCCGGCACCGCCGAGCACCGGGGTAGGAATCGCGGCGACCACACGCCCCAGGATCGGCAGCAGGCCGAGCACCACCAGAATGCCGCCACCGGCCGCGACCACGAAGCGGCTGGTGATCCCGGTGATGGCCACCAAACCGACGTTCTGCGCGAAGGCCGACTGCGTGAAGGTGTTGAACAACGGAGCCACGGCCGAGGAGGCCATATCGGCACGCAGCCCGTCGGCAATGCGCTTTGAATCCACCCGGGATCCGGCGATCTCACCGACTGCCAGAATATCGGCGGTGGTTTCGGTCAGGATAACCAGGACCACGATGGTCATGGAAATGATTCCGCCCAGCTCAAAGACCGGCATGCCAAAGGCCAGCGGCTGCGGGAAGGCGAAGACCGAGCCGGTACCGACCGCGGAGAAATCTGCCATCCCGAGCAGGGCCGCGGCCACGGTGCCGAAGACGATAGCCAAAAGAATCGACATCCGCGAAATTGCGGCGTTGCCGACCTTGGAAAGCAGCAGCACGGCGAGCAGCGTACCGGCGGCGAGCCCGATGTTCGGCAAGGAACCGTAATCGGGAGCCTCGGCGCTTCCTCCCATGGCCCAGTTCGCCGCGACCGGAGTCAGCGAGATGCCGATCATCGTAATGACCACCCCGGTGACCACCGGCGGGAAGTACCTAATCACCCGCGCGAAGAACGGCGCGATGAGGAACCCGATGAGCGCGGCAACGAGAACCGCGCCGAAGACCGCCTGGATGCCTCCTCCCCCGTTGACGATGGCAACCATCGTGGCGACCGAGGCAAAGGAGGTTCCCTGGACCAGCGGCAGCTGAGCTCCGAAGAAGGGAATTCCTACAGTCTGCAAGATAGTTGCCAGCCCGCCAATGAACAGGCAGCTGGCCACGAGCAATCCGACTTCCTCGCTGCTCAACCCCGCCGCACCGCCGATGATCAAGGGCGGGGCGATGATTCCCCCGTACATGGTCAGGACATGCTGAAGCCCGTAGGCCAGTGACTTGCCAAATGGTAATTTAGCGTCCTCTGGCCGTAATGCTTTGATAGATTCATCAGGTGTAGCGCTCAAGGCTGACCTCCTACGTCAGTCGCTGCCATAAAGGGTGTGCCGGTGTGTCCGCACCGGCACACCCTTTTCACATCGGGTTAGATAAATGCAGGGATATTGGCCCACACCGGATGGTTGACCTCGGTTCCCTCGCGGGAGAGGGTAGCTTCGATCAGCCCATAGGGCCGATCTGCGGCAAAGAACACTTCATTTGGGTTGTCCTGGCCGAAGACTTCCAGGTCCACCAGGAAGTGGTGCTTGTTCGGCAGGGACATCTTGATCTCCGCAATTTCCGGATGCGCCTCAAGAACCGCTTGGCCCATGTTGTACATGCTCTGCTGCAGCGCGTACGAGTGGGTCTGCGCAAACTGGGTGAGCATCAGCGAACGCACCGAGCTGTACACGGCGTCGTAGTCGATGCCGGCCGCGACGGCCTCCGGGTTATAGCGCCAGCGGGCGGTGACATCGGTGGCCAGGATGCGGTCGGTGGTTTCCTTCAGCGTCGTGTACCGATCAACCGGGAATCCGTGGAACTCGCTGCCCGTGGACTTCAGGACGGTGAGGCCTTCCAGCCCCGCGACGATGCTCTTTTCTCCGTCGGACCCGATTTCCAGGACGGCCGTGCGAATTTCGGACTTGTTCTGCGAGAAGGCGTGGTCGTGATCGTTGATGCGGTCCCAGAAGAACTGCTGCGCCGCCCATCGGCCACCGGTGATCCAGTCGAATTCGCCGGTGAAATGATTTCCCAGCTGAACCAGGAAGTCTTCGATAGCGCCCACGCCGTTGCGGGCCAATCCGTAGACGGTGTTCTTCTGGGTGTCGGTGGGTACGACTCGGGCGTTGTCTCCGTCGATGTGGGCGGCCGTGAAGTCGCCGTGCAGCTGGCTGGTGACGTTCAGATCCTGGATCTGGTGGCGATCGGTGTCGCGGGTGATTTTTACCAGGCGGACCTCGGCCTTGCCATACTGGTTGGATCCAAGCACGATCTTGGTTCCTGCTGGGGCATTGATTTCGGTAGTCATGGTTCTAACTTCCTCGGTACGTGGAATATGCAAACGGGCTGATAAGAAGAGGTACGTGGTAATGCTGGTCGACGTCATTGACGTAAAAGTCGATGCTTACCGCGGGGAAGAAGCTTTCCGTTCCCTGCTTCCCGAAGTAGTCGCCGGTTTCGAAGGAAATCCGGTAGCGTCCTGCTTCAACCTGAGCCGGCCCCAGAGTCTTGATGCGGCCGTCCGCATCGGTGAGTCCGGATCCGATTTCTTGCCAGCCGGATGCCCTGTTGGCTTCCAGCGTGGCCTTGACACCGGAGGCAGGCCTCCCGGTCCCGGTGTCGAGAATGTGGGTGGTGATGTGACTGCGTGCTGCGGTCGATTCATCCATGAAGTACTCCTTAGCTCAAGGGTTGGCTTTAGCCGCTGACCGCGCTGGACATGCGGAGCAGCGCAATCGCACGCAACTGCTCGGCTACTTCGCGCAATTCGGTGTCCTCGTCATTGCCGAGGCGGCGTTCGCATTCGGCGAGGATTTCATTGCTGCTCCGCCCCGCGGCACGGATGAGGAAAACCCTGTTGAAGCGGGCTTCATAGCGGCGGTTGGCTTCGGCCAGACGGGAGGTGACATCGTCATCGAGCCGCAGGCTTGCTTGCTCGCCCCGGGAGAGCGAGGCTTCGGCGGAATCTCCCTGGGCTCGTTCGCCGATGCGGGGGTGATGCGCCAGCGCCGCAGCGATTTCTGACTCGCCAAAGGGCGCGGCACTGCGTTGGGCTGCGGCCGTTAGCGCAGCACTGTCTGCATAGGGGCGTGCGGCCACAAGCTCGTTGATCCAACGTTCCACATCGAGGCATGGCCGCAAGACGGCGGCAGCGTCTGCCTCGGGTAAGTTGTTAAAAACATGCAGGTCCATCGGGTGATCAGCTCTTTTCTTACACCACGATCCGATGGCTGAACACCCTTACCACCGATGGTTCTATCGGCTTCGACTCGATGTTTTTGGATCGTGGAATCTTCGTTCCACTACTGTAAGCCAACTCACACTACCTCCGTCAAGTGGTTTTCGAGGGAAATTTTTTGAAGTGTGATTTATTGTCGGAAATTTCGGTCGCAGGGAAGTTTTTAGGCCGAAACCCTTGCCAGGAGCCGCGCTCACCCGACATACTGTTTTCGTAGGACAAAAATAAACTTCCGCATTACGGAATCAACTTATCGCAAAAGGAGGGTCGCCATGACCGCCAACCAGTCGGCAAGCATCAACTACTCACCTAAGGAAGCGCGGGTCCTCTCGGCGACCGCGGCGCTCCAGACGGGCATGTTCCAGCCAATCGAGAATCTGGACCCTGACATGTCCCCGCGGGCACGCATCAACACTTCGGCACCGAGCTTCCTGGACCGCCTGCTGCGCAGAAACTAGTTCGCCGACCCCTAGGGGTGCAAAACTTCATAAAGGCCATGTTCCGGAGGCGCCGAGCATGGCCTTTATGTTCTTAAATGGCCCACGTCAAACGGACGTGGGGCTCAAGGGAGGCATCGAAAGATCATTGCGCTGCGTGCTTGGCGTGCTTGGCACCGGGATCGTTCCACGAACCCGCTTCGGCGCGAGCTTCAACCATGAAGAGAAGTGCTGCCCGCGAGGATCTACTTGAGCACCAGCTGCGCCAAGACCGGAAGCGCGATTACCGACAGGGCGCAGGTAATCACGATGGCCAGCGCCGTCGGCTCACCGTCACCGGTGTCATTGTGAGCCATGATGTAGGCCGTGGCGGAGGTCGGCATAGCTGCCATAAGCACCGCGGTGTTGAACCACATCGATTCGAGATCCGGCGCGAAAATCCAGAGCATCGAAACGGTCAGCAGAGGCAATGCCGCCAGCTTGCCAACCACCATGACCAGCATGGTTCGCTTGGCTCCACGCACCTTGGTATGCGCCGTCCCCGCCCGCCGGTCCAGGGTGCGCTGAACGGTGCGCCGCAAGGATAGACCGATTACGAACAAGGCTCCGGGGGCTGCCGCGGCGGCAATGAGGTCTACGGTGTCATCAAGCGGTTTTGGAATGGGGATCCCCCACATCACCACTGCTCCGCCAAACACCATGGCCCAGGAAACCGGGCTATAAAGCAGTGCATTGCGAACCGTCAACGCGATCCGGCGACCGCTGGGCTTATGCCTGTTTCCCGGGCCTGCCGGCATCATCAGCTGGGCCAAGATGGGAAAACCCACCATAAAAATAACGTTGTGGACCAGCTGCCCCATGCCTGCGGCGAGACCGGCCTGGCTGCCGAGCACCCCGAGAACTACCGGAATTCCCAGATAGGAGACGTTGCCAAAGCTGGTGCTGAGCATGCCAGCCAGGCTCCGCCCGCGCTCTACGCGCAACACATAGCGGAAAAGGACCCAACAGATGAGGGCGAATGCCAACGTCGAGACGATGCTGACCCACAGGAAATCGAACGGAACTCCCCGACTAACATCGGCCCGGGCAACCACCTTGTACAGCAATGCAGGCAGTGCCACGTAAAAGACAAAAACGTTCAGAGCCGGTTCCACGCTGGGCGGGAATTTCGGTGAATAACTGACCGCGTAGCCAATGAGCATCACGAAGAACAGCGGCAGGACACCGAACAGCACGTCGAGGAACACAAGACTCCTTCAAAGTTCATTTTTGAGTCTTTCCAAGCCTAGTTGTCCTTCCCGCGGCAACCTGCATCGGCTTCGCTGGACCTGCCGAACTTCAGGCATGCTCCGGCGGATTCACATACGCGGCTGCCATGGCACCTGCGACTAGGCTAGATGCCAAAAGGAGTTAATATGCCATCTGCAAACATGCCGACGTCCAGCATCCTGATCACCGGAGCCGGCACCGGCATAGGTCGGGCCACCGCACGGCTGCTACTAGCCCAAGGCTGGAATGTGGTCTTGGCCGGACGCACCGAACAGACACTGCAGGAAGCAGCACAAGGCCACGGCAACGCTCTAGTGGTCCAAGCCGATGTCTCCTCCGCCGAAGAGGTTCGATGCCTATTTGCGAAGGCGACCGAGCATTTTGGTCGTCTCGATACGCTATTCAACAATGCCGGAACGTTCGGTCCCGCGGTCTCCATCGATGAGCTAAGCGCGGAGGACTGGGAGAAAGTCTGCCAGGTGAACCTGACCGGAGCGATGAATTGTGCCCGCGAAGCTTTTAAGCATATGAAGCTGCATGGCGGCGGAAGAATTATCAACAATGGATCAATTTCCGCTCAAGTGCCCCGACCACGGTCGGTGGCCTATGCAGTTACCAAGCACGCCATCACGGGGCTGACTAAGTCCATTGAACTCGATGGCCGCCCGTTTGGCATCTGCGCTTCACAGATCGACATCGGCAACACTGCTAGCGACATCATGGACGAACTCGGCACCTCGCAAGGAGCCTTGCAAGCCGACGGCTCGCGCAAGGTTGAGCCAACATTCGACCTGCAACAGGCAGCGCAAGCCGTAGCCTTCCTGGCTAACAGCCCACTCACCGTCTCGGTCAATCAGCTCACCATTACCGCTGCAGGGATGCCCTATATTGGCCGCGGTTAGTTCGCTTTGCGCGCGGAGTTCAGCTGGTGGCTATAGTGGGACGAACCGTTTAGAGTCCAAATTCAGGCAAGTGAGAAGATGAGCGCCGAACCGTCAGCAATGCAAGTGAGCTATCCGGAGAATTGCGGTAATGCCCCACGGCATCTGGTGATTCAGGAAGTGATCGTGGCGCTGCACGGGCGAGATCTGGATCATCTCAGGCTGTGGCTCACCGAGGACATTGAATGGGAAATAGTTGGCTTTGAAACGCTGCACGGGATCGAGGCGCTCTGTAGCTGGGTAATGATTTCAGGAGATACGAAATCACTCGAATTCAAAAGCGTGCTCACTCACGGTCGCGAAGGAAGCACCGATGGAAATATCACCAACGGTCAGGATATCTCCGCGGCTTTTAGCCATGTGCTGCGCTTTACCGGAGCAGCGAAAACCGCACGGATCAAGTCCGCGCGCAGCTATCTGGTGTCGAAGCCAATTTAGAAGTACTCGGCCAAGAACGATTCAAGCTTTGCAAACGCGGAATTCCAGGCCTTTTGGCTGCTCTCGATGACTTCATGTGGCAATGGGCCCTGCGTCAAGGTCACATAGGTCTGGCCGGCAAATTCCTTGAAGTCCAGCTTGGTGTGAATGACCAGATCCAGCGTCATCTCATGCGGACCATCGGCGCTGGCCAGGCATACCTGTTCGTCAAAGATCGTGACCACTGCCTTGAGCGGCACCTGAGCTTCCGGGTTATCGCTTTGTGCCATGGTCAGCTCATGGCGTCCCCCGACCTTCGGCTCGAGAATTACCGAGCCCTCCTGCACCGTCCAGCCATGCGGTCCCCACCACTGCGTAATAATCTCCGGTTCGACGAATGCGGCCCAGACCGCAGCACGAGGAGCGGCGAATTGCCGGGACAAGACAAGTTCATTCATTTCCTGCATACTCGGATTTTACCGTGCTCTCGGCGGGGAATCTAAAGCCGGCTATTTGGGGCGACGGGATTCCATGCGGCTAGCGGTATATACGGTTAGCTCATCGGCCTGAGTTCCGGCGGCCTCGTGGGCGCGCAGCACCATCATGGCGCGGTCCCATTTAATGCGTTCGCGTGGGCTGGTCATGATCGAGCGTTCGGCCGGGCCGAAAATACTCAACCCCAAATACTTCAGGCGCCATCGGGCACGATATCCAAGACTCAAGCCGGTGGTGTCGCTGATGATGGGCAGTGGTGACTCGTCCATGGGGAAACCTCAATTTGTCAGGGCGCCGGAGCCAATTGCGTCCGTGACTTAAGCCTACTCCAATAGTTGGTGCACCAACTATATCCTTAATCACTCGGCGGGCGCCGCGATTCCCGCGTCCACCACATCGCCCAGAATCTTGCACAATTCAACGACTTTTTGCTCGCTTAAGTTCAGCCGACTCAGCATCTCATGGGGAATATCCAACGCCTGCTCACGCAGCATTTCACCCTTCTGGGTAGTCTCAATCAAGATCGCGCGTTCATCGCGCGGATTCTTTCTGCGCTCGAGCAATCCGGCTTTTTCAAGGCGCTTGACCAGCGGGGAGAGCGTCCCGGGATCCAGATGCAGCTTTTCGCTGAGCTCCCGCGCACCGATTGGAGCAGATTCCCACAGGGCCAGCATCACCAGGTATTGCGGGTGGGTCAGCCCCAATGGGTCGAGCACCGGCTTATAAGCTGAAATCACCGATCGTGAGGCGACAGCCAGTCCAAAACACAACTGCCGCTCAAGCTTGAGCAGATCATCACGACGAAGATTGGAGCTGTCCACGATGTTTTGTTCTCCTTGGGGTTCATGCCGGTACCGACACTAAGATCGTACGCCAGCATCCTGAGACGGGGCTTGGCGGCAGAGCGCCACAGGCGTTAGCCTCAACATCTCGGCAAAGAAGACTTCAAGGAGACCTAGGTGAACCCAGAACTGCGTGCTAGCCGCTCACGATTCACCCGATGGGTAGCCACCCTTGCCCCGTCGGTATTCTCCAGCGTGATGGCCACCGGCATCGTAGGCATGGGTCTGCTGCTTTCCGGGTTCTCCGCCCTCGGCCAGGCTTTCTGCATCCTGGCCGGTATCATGTTCCTCGGACTACTCACGGTGCTGGTCCTGCGCGTCGTGCGCTATCCGACGGCGGTGCAAATTGATGCGCTGAACCCGGCCGTTGGTTTTGGGTTCTTCACCGTGGTCGCGGCCTCGAATGTCCTAGCCCTCGCACTGGCGGTTTTGAAGCTCCCGGGCGCCGCACTGACCGCGCTGATATTCGGGACGCTCATTTGGCTGATCACCACCTACGCGATTCCCGCCGGGCTGGTGCTGCATGAACGTCCGGAACCGGCACTGACCCACGCAAATGGGTCGTGGTTCCTCTGGGTGGTGGCCACCCAATCCGTTGCCGGCGGATTAGCGCATCATACGAGCTTCGGCGCCTGGGCCGCCATGCTTGCCTTAGCTATCTGGTTGCTAGGCTGCGCGCTCTATCTGCTGACCGCTACCCTCGTGACGGTGCGCATGATCCGCTATCCGAACCGCGCCGAGACGCTTTCACCGACGTATTGGATCTTCATGGGGTCCACCGCGATCAGCGTATTGACCGGTTCGCAACTACTCGGCTTGGCAAACCGCGGTGAGATTCCGAACTGGCTGCAAGCAAATATCGCCTTTACCACCTTGGCGTTGCTCGCCATAGGGTTATGGTTCATCCCCCTGCTGCTGGTCTTCGGAATCTGGCGGCACATCATCCACCGCCACCCGCTGAGCTATGAAACTGGCCTTTGGGCGATTGTCTTCCCGCTGGGCATGCTCGCCACCGCATGCCTTTCCCTGGGATCAATACCGGATTTCTCGGCTCTCTTTACGCTGGGGCAGATAGTGATTTGGGTGGCCGTGGCCAGCTGGGCGGGAACCATCGCCCTATGGGTGGCACGAATCAGGCATCCTGCCTAGTCTTAGGTTATGAGCAACCTTGAACAGGCACCGGCGGAAATCGACTGCAGCAACCTCGATGCACGCTCAGAGGTTCAGGCGCTGGAGCCCCGCCCAGTCCCCCTCGGTGGCCCGCGAGCCATGACGGTCTCCCGGACTCTTCCGCAGAAACAGCGCAGCCTGATCGGCGCGTGGTGCTTCCTCGACCACTACGGACCGGACGACGTAGCGCTCACCGGCGGGATGAACGTTCCACGGCATCCGCACACCGGACTGCAGACCGTCTCCTGGCTCTTCTCCGGCGAAATCGAACACATCGACTCGGCCGGGCATAAGGCCAAAGTGCGCCCCGGTGAATTGAACCTCATGACCGCTGGATACGGAATCACGCATTCCGAAATGCTCTGCGAAGAAACCACGATCTTGCACGGAGCCCAGCTATGGACCGCCCTGCCTGACCGGGTGCGCAATATGGAACCAACCTTCGAAAATTACCGTCCCGAACCGATATACGGCCAAGGATGGATGCTCAACGTTTTCCTCGGCACTCTCGCGATTGGCGAGCAGAGCCTCACCTCCCCGGTGAAGACGCATACCGAACTCAGCGGGGCCGAACTGCACCTCGACCCGCATACCGAGGTCGAAATCGTGGTCCCCGCACATCACGAACACGGTGTACTCGTTGATCAGGGCCGCCCGACGGTCAACGGCAAACCACTTGAGCACCGCGAACTGGGCTTCGTCCGGGCCGGATGCACCACGCTGCGCATCACTGCCGGCGAGCAGCCGGTCCGCGCTTTGCTGATCGGCGGAGAGCCGCTGAAAGAGGAGATCCTCATGTGGTGGAACTTCGTGGGACGCAGCCATGAAGAAGTCCTCGCATTCCGCGCGCAGTACCAAGCGGAAATCGGCGCCGAACCAGGAGACAGCTCGGAGGACCGCTTTGGCCCATTTCCGGAAAACACTCCCGCGCCATTGCCGGCGCCGGCGCTACCTACCGTCCGACTACGTACACGAGTTAACCCCTCCTAGAAAGCGGCCACCAAATGAGCGAAATCACCCCTGTTTTCCTGCCCGAACGTCGGCGATATGCACTGGACGATGATGGAAAGGTCATTGGCGCAACCCACTTTCGAGAATTCACCGGTTCCGCTGGCACCGAGCGGATCTTTTTCCACACGACCGTGGACGAAGAATACGGCGGACAAGGACTGGCCAGTGTGCTGGTGAAATTCGCGTTGGACAACACCATCGCCGGTGGAGCCAAGATCGTGGCAGTTTGCCCGTACGTCAAGGCCTATGTCGCTAAGCACGCCGAATACCAGCCACACCTCGTCGCGACGACCCCAGAGCACCTGAAAGTCCTGCCACGCGCCTAGCTGCGCAGCTCAAGACCCTGCTTGTCCAGGGCTTCACGGAGGATGCGCAGCGCTTTTGGTCCGACGCCATGCAACCGAAGCAGCGCTTTCTCGCCGGTTTCGCCCGCTTGTTCGAGGCTCGTGATACCAGCGCTTAGCAGCGCCCTGGTGGCCGGTGCGCCGATGGCTGGGAGCTCAGTTTCCATACGCCTGGGCTACTTAGGGCCAGCCGCCGCCGGGGATTCGATCCGCGGCGTAACGACCAGCAGTACGATGATCAGGAACAACGAGAAGGCAAAGACCGCGGCGAAGCCCAGCCCCACTGCCACCGTGGCGAAGATGACCCCGCCAAGCGCGGTCACTCCCGCGTTGCCCAGCGCATCCGCCATGGTCATCGCCGAGGAGTTGAACCCTTGTTCCTGCTTGCCGGAGAGGGCCAGCATATTCACGTTTTGGCGTGGGAAGATCATTCCCATTCCAAATCCGCCTATCGCCCAACCAACCACGATGATGGCCACCGACGGGTGGAACAACGCGGCATAAAGCGCGGTGGAGATGGCGAACGCCCCGGCCAGGGCGCCGATTCCGATGCATGCGGAATTGCTTAAACGTTCACCGGCTTTCCCCTGCAGCCACGAGCCCAGGGCCCAGGACAATGCGGAGGCGGTGAGCACCAGACCCGCGCGGTCCGGAGGCAGAAAATAGTCTTCGCGCAGCAAATACGGCAGGTAGACCTCTGTGCCGAAAAATGCTCCAGCCACCAGCGATCGGGTCAGCACCGTGGCTGGCATTCCACGCCGGGCGCTGAAGGTCCCTACGGGCAGCAGCGGCCGGATCGCCAACAGGGCGAGCGCCAACGCTGACAGCAGGGCGACGACGGAGGGCCACCCATTGTCCATGAGCCCAAGCAGGTTCATGGCGATCACCGAAGCCCCGGTGAACCCCGCGAGCAGTAGCCGCTTGATGGAGACCGGACCGAGGGTTGCATCGCGTGCAGAATCCATGCGATGCAGGGTCGGGATGACCGCCACGATCGCGAAGGCGATGAAGATCAGCACCCCAAGGAATACCCAACGCCAACCGAGGTATGTGGCGATCAGGCCCGCAATCCACGGTCCGAGCAACGCCGGGATCACCCCGGCGGCGGCGAAAAGTGCGAAAATTTTGCTGTGCAATTTTGCCGGATATGCCCGAGCGATCAGCACAAAGATTGCCACGGTCACGGCGCCGCCACCGATGCCTTGCAAAATTCTTCCGAGGATCAGCACCTGCATATCCGCCGCGGTGCCGCAGATAAGCAGGCCGCCGGCAAAAATAGCCACGGAAGCGTACAGCGGAATCTTCGGGCCTCTTCGGTCCGAAACCTCTCCCGCAGCAACCATGCCAAGCATCGCGCTGGCAATCGGTGCGGCAAAGGCCAGCGCGAAGTACTTCTGTCCATCGAGCAGCTCACTGACCAGCGGCATGATCGTGGAAACCGCCAACGCTTCGAAACCCACCAAGAAGACCAGGACGAACATGCCCAGGGTGGTCGCCAAATATTTGGCGGCATAGATCGACTCAACCGTTGCGGAATCTACCGCAGAGTCACGTGGTGATGGCATGCGGCCATTCTTTCATTGAACTTCTCGGACGCCGATTCGGCACCGATGGTTAGTGGATGCACCGCATGGCTTTGTAAGCTGAACCCATGCTTAACGAAGATACGCGTCGCCGACTGGTCAAGATCACCGCGCTCTGCCTAGCGCTGATGGTGGGAGCTACCGGGATACTCTCCAGCGGTGTCCTTGGCCTTTTCTAGGCAGCCAGCCCCACGCGCGGCGCGAATGGACGGCGCTTTCAGCACTATCATCGGCACGAAGCCATGCACGGAGAACGCAGCTGAACCAAGGGGCAGGGCCAAGAAATCTTGCGGATTTCTGGACCCTGCCCTGTGCCGTAGGCCTGCCTCGGCAGGCTAGCCGTCGTTCTGCATGTTGCTGAAGCGCGAATAGTGGCCCTGGAACGCCACGGTGATGGTCTTGGTGGGGCCGGCACGGTGCTTTGCGATGATCACGTCGGCTTCACCCGGACGGTTTTCCTTGTCGTAGACATCGTCACGGTGCAGCAGGATTACCATATCGGCGTCCTGCTCGATCGATCCCGATTCACGAAGGTCCGAGATCATTGGTTTCTTGTCGGTGCGCTGCTCGGAACCACGGTTCAGCTGCGAGAGGGCAACCAGCGGAACGTCGAGTTCCTTGGCCAGCAGCTTGAGGTTACGCGAGAACTCGGACACTTCCTGCTGGCGCGATTCCACGCGCTTGCCCGAGCTCATCAGCTGCAGGTAGTCGAGGATGATCATGCGCAGCTCGTTGCGCTGCTTCAGCCGTCGGCACTTGGCGCGGATTTCCATCATGGACATATTCGGCGAATCGTCGATGAACAGCGGAGCTTCGTTCAAGCGACCCATCGTGGTCGCAATCTTCGTCCATTGTGCGTCTTCCACCGAACCCTTGCGCAGATCCTGCAGCTGGATGGATGCTTCTGCCGAGAGCAGGCGCATCGCAATTTCGTTGCGGCCCATTTCCAGCGAGAAGAAGACGGTGGCCATGTTGTTCTTAATTGCCGCGGAACGGGCGAAGTCCAGGGCGAAGGTCGACTTACCCACTGCGGGGCGGGCGGCGATGATGATCATCTGACCACCCTTCAACCCCTGGGTCAGTTCGTCGAATTCGTAGAACCCGGTTGGCACGCCGGTAATTCCGTCGCCGGCGTTCGCCGCATTCTCGATCTCATCGACGGTTCCCTCGATGATGTCGCTCAGGCGCACGTAGTCTTCGCTGTTGCGGTTCTCGGCGACCTTGTACACCTCGGCCTGCGCCTCGTTGACGATCGCGTCAACCTCACCATCGGGCGAATAGCCCATCTGGACGATCCGGGTCCCGGCATCGACCAGGCGGCGCAATACGGCGCGTTCGCGCACGATTTCGGCGTAGTAGCCGGCGTTCGCGGCGGTGGGCACCTGCTGGATGAGGTTGTGCAGATAGGCGGCGCCACCCACGCGGGCGATCTCGCTGCGCTTGGTGAGCAGATCGGAGACCGTCACGGCATCGGCTGGTTCGCCTCGTCCGTAGAGATCGATGATTGCGTCAAAAATGGATTCATGGGCCGGGCGATAGAAATCTGTTCCGCGCAGCGCCTCGACCACGTCGGCGATCGCATCCTTCGACAGCATCATGCCGCCAAGAACCGACATTTCGGCAGGAATATCCTGCGGCGGGGTGCGACCCGCTTCCGAACCCTGACTCTCGTAGACCGGCTCCGCGCTCATAACTGACACTTCCATCCCCTATTGACCCTCTGGGAAATACCCTTGTGCCATGATGGCAACACTCAAGCATGTCACCGCCAACCGACGTTATCGTGTCGGCGGTACCTGTGGATATATCAGTCCCAAAGCCAACAGTAGGTCTCTTATCCATAGCCGCAAACTCTGTTATCCACAAGATCTGTGGATAATCCCCCTCTAGCTGTGGATGACCCTGTGTGCGACTTGGGGAGAAGCTTGTGGATTACCCCACTTAAGTTGCGCTAATGACTATCTGACTTGGAGTTTGTTGTTTGCACACCTGTGGATAGAAAGTTAATTTCTTTGTAGAGTCAACCTTCGCAAATGACGTTATCCACAGCATATCTCGCGGGATTCCGGTGTTTTCAACCCGCTTCATCGACTTATCAACGTACCATCCACAGAGGTGTGGATAGTTTTGTGGAAAGAATCTTCGTGAAGAACGCGGTAGTCACCGCTCCAAAAAGCTACTGAAACGTAACTTCGAGGCGAGTAATCCACAATTCGATGCAGAGCACCCCTCTGCGGTCATATGAACTTAACGCGCCCGCGCGGTCCAAGCTCGCCGGGCCAGTTAAACGACTGCGCGCCACTTGTCAGCGAAAATGACAGGTGGCGCGAAGCGAAGACAACTATTTAGACGAGTTCCGGGACTGGTAACGAGTGAAATCGTGAATCATGGAAAATCGACGGTGAATGCTCGGCGACCTTATGGCCATGGACCTGCAACAGGATGACCCAATGGTCTCCGGCCTCAACCTCACTGTAGATCGTCGTGTCGAGCCACAGCGTTGAGTCATGGATGAACAACGAGCCGTCGTCGCTGGTGTGGGTGTCCACACCGCGGAATCGATCTCCGCTCTTGGAAGCGATCTGCCTGCAGACCCCTTCATTGCGCTCGCTGAGCACCGAAACGCCGATTCGATTTGCGTCCTGCAGCTTCGGCCAAGTGTTCGAGGTTTTCTGCACGGCAAACATCACCAACGCCGGTTCCAAGGAAACCCCTACGGTGAATGAGGAGGCGACGATTCCCGTCTTTTCCCCGTTGACTTCGGCGCACAGAGTGGCAATTCCCGATGGGTGCTGGGCGAAAACCTTGCGCAGCGTCAGTGCGTCAAGTTCTTGATTCAAAGACATGCCTTGACTTCCTTTGCTTCATGCCCACCGGTACGGCGACGGTCGGCGGCAGGCTAAAGCAGCTTTGACTTGCTCTTACCCGCCGTCGAAGGTTTAACGCCTCGATGTGCGGTACTTGTATCGTGCGGTGTTGCGCGACACCGAATCTTCACCTGGAGCACCCCGCTACCGTATAGAGGGTTGCCGGCCAGCTAGCCAGGGCCTTTAGCTGACGCTCATGATTCTGATTAAAACGATATTGGCCTAAGCTCCCGCGCGTCAAACAAATTGCTTCGCAAATCGAAATATTCAACCCAAAATTCGATGAGCCACAAGTATTCGAGGGTCCATCGGAAATTTATTCAATCACAGGAGGGTTCGGATGCGGCTGCGCGGCCCGCTGATACCGCTCCCCTTCGGTGCGATACGAAGCGCCCAGCCTCTTGCATAGCGAACGGATCTTGCTAGCCTGAAACCATGCGGCCTCGAATAGCTGGTAATCCGAAGATCACGGTTTTCCTTGGAATTCTCGCCTGCGCCGCGATGCTCACCGGATGCGCCGCCGAAGCACCGCGTTCCCCCGGCGCCACGTCAAGCAGCAGGGCAGTCGATACCAAGTCGCCCGAACCGCGAAGGATCGCAGCCGAGCTAGCCGCCCCCTGGTCCATGGTCTTCGCCGAAAATACGCTGATCGTTTCAGAACGCGATTCGGGGCGGATCGTGGAAATAGATTCAGCGGGCAATGCCCGGCAAATCATCCGCTTGGACGACGTAGTTCATGGTGGCGAAGGCGGACTGCTTGGGCTGGCCTTTCAACAGCCCTACCTTTTCGCCTACTCCACCGCAGAAGACGGCAACCGCATCCAGCGATTCGAACTTTCCGGCGACAGCGGTGCGCTCGCGCTGAGTCATCCGCGGACGATCCTGTCCGAATTGCCATCGGCAGGAATTCACAACGGGGGGCGTCTAGCCATCGGACCGGATTCGATGCTCTACGCGACCGTGGGAGACGCTGGAAATGAATCCTCGGCTCAAGATCTGGAAAGTTTAGGCGGAAAGATCCTGCGGCTGACCATTCAGGGCGAGGTCCCCGGCGACAACCCCTTCCCCGGTTCGCCGGTATTCAGTTTCGGCCATCGCAATCCACAAGGTATCGCTTGGGCTCCCGACGGAACCATGTATGCCAGCGAGTTTGGGCAGAACCGCTGGGATGAATTGAACATTATTGAGCCCGGAGCCAACTACGGCTGGCCGGCGCACGAAGGCATTGCGGAAGATCCCGAATACCGCGACCCGATCCAGCAATGGAGCACGCAGTCCGCGAGCCCCAGCGGCATCACCATTTACGACGGGGTCCTCTACATCGCCAACCTGCGCGGGGAGCGCCTGCGAACCGTGGAGCTGAGCACGCCTCACGATTCCACCGAGTTCCTCGTAGGTGACCATGGGCGCCTGCGGGATGTGAAGGCCAGCGAGACCGGCGAGCTCTGGGTGCTGACGAATAACACCGACGGTCGCGGCACCCCGCAAGAGGGTGACGACAGGATTCTCGGCATCTCCCCGGAGACGCTCATCGACCGAACTGCCACCCGGCGCTGAATTTCGGCCACTGAACGAATTGATACTGCGGTTCTTGGATTGAACCCGAGGTCCATGCCACCATGAAGGTCGCAAGTGCTTCAGCTCACAGGCGCAGGCTGAAGGAAACCACGGATACGAATCGAAGGATATCGCACACATGGTCATGACTCAGGCTAACCACTCGGAACTCACACCCCTGCGATTCCTGCAGCGTTCGGCCGAGGTATACCCGTCGAAGACCGCGGTGATCCACGGGACCCGCAGGTACAGCTACGCCGAATTCGAGCGGCGCGTGCAGCGCTTCGCCCAGGTTGTCAAGGCGCGGATCGCGCCCGGGGACCGCGTCGCGGTACTTGCGCCGAATACTCCCGAGATGCTCATGGCCCACTACGCGGTTCCGCTGGCCGGGGGCGTGCTGATCGCGCTGAACACCCGGCTGTCGGCGCCCGAGCTGCGCTATATTATGGATCATTCCGAGTCGAAGCTGCTGTTCGCCGATACCGAATTGTTGGCAAATACTTCGACCCTGCGTTCCGAGATTCCGAGCTTGGAAGCGTTGATCGAGATCAGCGATGACCAATACGCCGGAGCGCGACCGGCGGTCGCCGTGGACGCGGTGCTCTCCGAGCTGCTGGACGCGGCCGGCGAGGAACGCCTGAGCTACGAGGTGGCAGATGAGCGCGCCCCGATCACGTTGAACTACACCTCGGGCACCACCGGCAAACCCAAGGGCGTGCTGTACTCGCACCGCGGCAGCTACCTGAACTCGCTGAGCGAGGCCCATCACCAAGGCTTCACCGCAAAGACCCGTTACCTGTGGACCCTGCCGATGTTCCACTGCAACGGCTGGTGCACCCCTTGGGCGGTCACCGCCGCGGGTGGCACGCACCTGTGCTTGCGCGGCGTGCGCGAGGATGCGGTGTGGGACGCCATTGAGAATCTTTGCGCTACACATCTCTGCGGAGCCCCCACGGTCTGCTCGATCATTGCCGACTCACCGCGCGCCCACGCCCTGGGCGATCCGCTGCGCATCACCACCGCCGGCGCCCCGCCGTCCCCGGCAATCATCACGAAGCTGCAGAAGCTGGGCATCGAGGTGGTCCATGTATATGGGCTCACCGAGGTCTATGGCCCCTACACCATCTGTGAATACCAGGATGACTGGGATCAACTGGATGCGGACACGCGAGCCGCAATGCTCTCCCGCCAAGGCGTGGGCATGCTGACCGCCGAAAGCGCACGCATCGTCGACGAGAATATGGTGGACGTTCCCGCCGACGGGCAAACCATGGGTGAGATCGTCTTTCGCGGCAACAACGTGATGATTGGCTACTACCGCGATGAGGCAGCCACCGAGCAGGCCTTTTTCGGCGGTTACTTCCATACCGGCGATCTGGGAGTGATGCACCCGGACGGCTACCTCCAGGTCCGTGACCGGGCCAAGGACATCATCATTTCAGGTGGAGAGAACATCTCCACCATTGAGGTCGAACAGGCTCTCGCCGCGCACCCGCAGGTGCTGGATCTTGCGGTGGTGGGCGTCCCCGACGACAAATGGGGCGAGCGTCCGGTCGCCTATGTCATTCGCACCACAGGTTCGAGCCTGGACGAGGCGACCCTGATCAATTTTGCCCGCGAACGGCTAGCTGGATTTAAAGTGCCACGCACCATCGTGTTCCCGCAGGATCTGCCGCGCACCTCTACCGGCAAGGTGCAAAAGAACGTGCTGCGCAATCGAAGCCTTGCAGCGCATTCAGAGAACGCCTGACTTGATGCCTGCTTTGGGTTCCCCCGCGCACCTGCGAGGCGTAAGGTGAGGTGCACTTAGCGCCGATTTCACGGGGAGTTCCCATGGCAGCGACATATACCTTCGACATCTTCTCCAGCCTCGACGGCTTCGGCAGCGCCACCGGAAATTGGGGCGGCTACTGGGGCAAACAGGGCCCGGAGCTGCTCGCTCGGCGGCTCGAGCACTACTCGCCACCCTGCCGGATGGTCTTCGGCGCAAACACCTATCGGCTCTTTGCCCAGTTCTGGGCCGAGGCGGAGAAATATACGGATGTGGATGACCCTTGGGGCGAGGCCATGCACAAGCAGCCTGCCACCGTCATTTCCAACTCCCTCGTCGGCCCGCTGGACTGGCCCGACGCGGCCATTGAGCGCGGTGATGCCCTTGCCGTAGTTCCGCGGCTGAAAGCCGAGTCGCTGGTGCCGCTGCGCTCTCACGGTTCGCTGTCCATGAATCGTTCGCTGTTGGCAGCCGGCCTCGTCGACTATATCCAAGTCACCATCTTCCCGGTGCTCACCGGACTGACCGGGCAATCACCGATCTTCGAGGGGGCCGAGGACTTCGACCTGGAACTCGTAGAGTCCCGACTGCTCGATGGCCGGACGCAAGAGCTCATCTATCGCCCGAGCCTGCATCACTAGCGCCGGTGAACCGGCAAAAAGTCGTCGTTGGCTACCGGAAATACGACCATCAGAGGGCTGCTTGCCCGGCGGCATGCGCGGCGCGAATCGGCTCCCCAGCCGCAGTCCGGTACCCCGGATAAACTATTGACCGGGCGGTCAATCAAACATAAATTGGAAATTGACTCCCAAAGGGAGCACTCCGACCTCTAGGAAGGTGATTTTCAATGAAGAAGTGGACTCGGTGGCAAGATTGGGTTGTCGTGGTGGCTGGCGCATACGCCGCGCTGTCGACAACATGGGTCGCGGGCACCACGATGTCCATGAACCTGATGGTGGGCCTTGGCGCCCTGATGGTCGTAGTCGGCATATGGAGTGTCGCCATGCCACGGCTGGTCAGCTTGGAGTGGGTGCTGGCCGCGGTCAGCGCGCTCTTGGTCGTCTCCCCTTGGCTCGGATCCTATGCAAGCGGCTATGCCACTGCTTCTTGGGTCTCGTGGATCTGTGGCGCCGTCGGCCTGGTTGCTTCTCTCTGGGCAATAGCACCGGCGATGCACATGCGCCACGAAGCCCACGGCGGCACGCGGGCAGCGCACTGACAACCATCTGCAACACGCAACCGGACGCGTGCGGGACAACGGGCAGAGCCCGCTGAGTCGCACGCGTCATTCTTGCCCGCAGCTCAATCGCGGAAGGATCTCCCCAATGCCCCTGCGCACCCCGACCCACGGCGGCAAGCACTCTCCTCGTGCCAACGACGAAACCGGAGCCTCCGCACGCACCCGCATCCTGAATGCAGCCGAACAGCTGTTCGCGGCGCAAGGCTTCGATGGGACCCCTACCTCGCATATCGCCAGGGATGCCGGCGTACCCAAAGGGCTCCTGTTCTACTATTTCCCGGCGAAGTTCGCCCTGCTCACGGCCTTGCTGGAGGAACGCCTCCAGGGCACGGAGATCGATTCCGGCGCGCTGGCAGTTCCCGGCGATCCTGCCTCGGGCCTCGTGATGATCGCCGAACGCTACTGCGCGGAGCAGGCGCGCTCCACCATGCTCCGGGTGGTGCTGTGGCGCGAACAGCATACCCACGCGGAGGTGGCGGCAGCCTTGGCAAGCTATCTGCATGATTTGGAGCAGTCAATCGAGCAGCTGCTGAGCCTGAGCGTGAGTTCCGCGGTGGATCAGCGATTTCTGCAGGCCGCCAGCCGGCTCTGGGCCGGCTATTTGAGGACTCTGCCGTTGCCGGGCGCGGCAACCGGCGGGCAGCGGTCCGCCATGGAGCTGCGCCTGGCCGCGGACCTGGTCTGCTCCGGGATGAACTCGGGGCAGTGAACGCGCGCGAGCCCGCGAGAACCCAAGGGTTTTCGCGGGCTCCTTGCACGGTATGCGGCGGACTACTGGGCCAGGCGCATATCCCCGGTTTCGTAGTAGCGCTGGTGCCAGCTCAAGGCCTCGCCCAGCAGGTGCGGGGTGTGCTTGCCGTAGCTTTCGCTCCGGGCCCGGTCGAAGTAGTCCTGGAGCATTGGGCGGTACGCCGGGTGCGCGCACTTGTCGATAATCAGCTGGGCGCGCTGCTTCGGCGACAGCCCGCGCAGGTCGGCCAGGCCCTGTTCGGTAATCAGGATCATGGTGTCGTGCTCGGTGTGGTCCACGTGGCTGGCCATGGGCACGATGCCCGAGATCTTGCCGCCCTTGGCCACCGACGGAGACATGAACACCGACAGGTAGCCATTGCGCGCAAAGTCGCCCGAGCCGCCGATCCCGTTCATCACATGCGAGCCGAGCACGTTGGTGGAGTTCACGTTGCCGTAGATGTCCGCCTCGATCATGCCGTTCAGCGCGATGCAGCCCAGCCGGCGAATGATCTCCGGGTGGTTGGAGATTTCCTGGGCGCGCAGCAAGATGCGATCGCGGTAGTGGGCCACGTGCTTGTTGAACTCGTCGATGCCCGCCGCCGACAGTGAGAAGCTGGTGGCGGAGGCGAACTCGATGGTGCCGTCCTTGATCAGCTCCAGCATCCCGTCCTGGATGACCTCGGTGTAGGCGGTCAAGCCCTTGTAGCCGCCGCGGGCCAGGCCTGCGAGCACCGCGTTGGCAATGTTTCCCACGCCCGACTGCAGTGGCAGCAGCTTCTCGGTGAGCCGTCCGGCGCGGATCTCGTAATCCAGGAAGTCCAGCAGGTGATCGGCAATCTGCGTGCTGGTCTCGTCCACCGGGGCAAAGGGGCTCAAGCGGTCGGGCGCGTCGGTTTCGACGACCGCGACCACCTTGGTGACGTCGATGTCCAGGTATTTCTGGCCGATGCGGTCGCGCACCGTGGTCAGGTTGATGGGTTTGCGGTGCGGTGGCAGCGCGGTGCCGTAGTAGATATCGTGCATGCCGTCCAAGGAGGCGGACTGCTGAGTGTTGACCTCGATGATGATCCGGTCTGCCATTTCCAGCCAGGTCTTGTTATTGCCCACCGAGCTGGAAGGGATCAGGTCGCCTTCTGCGGTCACCCCGACGACCTCGACGATAGCCACATCGATCTTGCCGTAGAAGCCGAACCAGGCGTGCTGGGCGACGTGGGACAGGTGAATGTCCATGTACTCCATGTTGCCGTCGTTGATGCGGCGGCGCAGTTCCGGATCGGACATGTACGGCAGGCGCAAATTCATGCCCTCGGCCTTGGCCAGCACTCCGTCGAGCTCGGGGGCGGTCGACGCGCCGGTGAGCACGTTGATCTTGAAGTCCTTGCCCTCGCCATGCTGGCGTTCCATCTGCGCCGCGAGCGCGCCGGGTACCGCCTTGGGGTATCCCGCACCGGTGAAGCCACTCATGGCCACAGTCATGCCGGGTTTGATAAAAGTTGCCGCCTGTTCGGCACTCATCAAACGGTCAACAAAGGCTCGGTGGTGAATACGCTCGTGCAAAATAACCCCTTCTAAACTTCCTTGTGATGCAGGTCTATAACCTGCATCTCACCGGAATACTTTAGCCGTTATTCGCCTGCAGTTAGACCTCTACCAGGCCTTATCCGCGATAGGTGGGGATATTAGCGACGAGGTGCGTCCAATTTGCGCCGACCGGTCTAGCCTGCGGCGGCCCCTTGGCCTAGTTCAGGTCCACGTGAATGGTTTCGCCGACAACCCTTGCCTGCAGCCTGCCACCCATCGCTTCGACGTAACGGCGCAAGGTTGCGAACTGCACGCGATCGATATCTCCGGTTTCCATGCGGGCCACGCGATCAACGCTGAGCTTCAGCGATGCGGCCAGTTCCACCTGGCTCATTTGCGCATCTTCGCGCATTTCGCGTAGTGACAGCTTGCGGGATTCCTCCTGCACGGTACGCCGATGCTCGGCAACCGCGTCGCGCTGGGAATCAGTTAATACATCTGGATCGGCATACGCAAAGCCCATGTGTTCCACCGCTTCTCTTTATTTAGGTCAACCATAGCCACTCTCACATTCGAGGCTATGGGCGGCAGCAGCGTTCCCCAATGATTATGACGACATTAGTTCCGGTCAATTTGGTGAATTATGGGCCAACACAGGGTTTCGCCATGGCATGGAATGTAGTTAAGCGCGAACGACTAGGGAAAATCGGGAAATATCATCCGAAAGCAGGATGAAAACCTAGCTATGTAAGAATCATACTTAAGGGATGGACGAGAATAAGGTAGTTCATCAAATCAGACGGTCCATGCTGCCCGTCGTGATCTTGAGCCAATTGCTCCAGGGGCCAAGCCACGGTTATTCAATGCTTTCAAAATTCGATGAGCACGGCATCACCGGGATCAAGAGCGGCACCTTGTACCCCCTGCTACGCGGCATGGAAGAGGCCGGAGATATCGCAGCCGAGTGGGAAATCGCCGACCGCGGACCGGCGCGCAAGAACTTCACCATCACCGAGCAGGGCCAACAGACCCTGCAAGAAATTCGACTCTGGCTACGCCAGATTGGCTAGGAGCGCCTTATGCAAGATATTGACACTTACCTCGAAGAGCTGCGCTTCAGCCTTTCACTGCGCAACCTGAACGCCGACACCATTCGCGATATTCTGCGCGAAGTGAGCTCAGAGTGCAATAACTACGAAGAGGCAACGGACAACTTCGGCACGCCAAATGACTACGCCGGCAGCTTCCCCAAAAAGGGCGCGGCAAAGGGGCATCAAATGTTCATGATGATCGGAGTGGCCTTGGGAATACTGTGGCCAGCATTTCAGCTGATCGATCGCGCCCAAGACCCCGATGGGCTCAACGGGCTCGGAACGATAGCCAAAACCTGGCTCCCAGCGTTGGGCTTTATCGCACTTGGAATCCTCATCGACTTCTCACGCGCGCTAAGCCGTTCCCGGAAGACCCGCTAAACGCCAATGGGCGGTGCACTCCCCTTGCGGAGAATGCACCACCCATTGAGAAGAGGTGAGTCTAGGCAGACTTACTTCTTGGCAGCAGCTACAACCTGAAGCTTCAGGTTTGCAACAACATCCGCGTGAATGCGAACGGTTGCGCTGTAGTTGCCAGTCGACTTGATGTGGTCGTTGACCTCAACGTTGCGCTTGTCGATCTTACCCAGACCGGCAGCCTCAACTGCGTCAGCGATGTCAGCGGTCTTAACGGTGCCGAACAGGCGGCCGTTAGCGCCAGCCTTGACGGTGATCTTCACCGGCTGGGACTTCAGCTTCGCCGCAATTGCCTGAGCTTCCTCAAGGTTTGCAACGGCACGAGCGGCACGAGCAGCCTTGATGGACTCAACCTGCTTCTCACCGCCCTTGGTCCACACGAGTGCGAACCCGCGTGGAAGGAGGTAGTTACGGGCGTAGCCGTTCTTTACCTCAACAATGTCGCCCGCAGCACCCAGACCGGATACTTCGTGAGTCAGAATGATCTTTGCCATTTTGCTATCCCTCTTCCTTAGCCTCGGCCAGCGCCGGAGTAAGGCAGCAGGGCTACTTCACGTGCGTTCTTGATTGCCTGTGCGATCTTGCGCTGTTCCTGAACCGATACGCCGGTCACGCGACGAGCGCGGATCTTTCCGCGATCAGAGATGAACTTGCGCAGCAACGCTACGTCCTTGTAGTCGATGACGGTGATGTCAGCGGCCTTCAAGGGATTGGACTTTGGTTTGGGCTTACGGATTTCAGCCTTAGCCATCGTGGAGCTCCTTAGGTTTGGAGCCCGCAGAGAGATCTGCGGGATGGTGAATAAATAATTGTTAGAAAGGTGGCTCGTCGTTGCCTGGGTTGCCCCAGCCACCGCCGCCGCCGTTGTTACCGCCGGAGTTGCCTCCGGTGCTCCACGGGTCGTTGGATGGAGCATTCCATCCACCGCCCTGCTGCGGCTGCTGCTGCGGCTGCTGTGGGGCATTTTGCTGCGGCGCGTTGGAGAAACCTCCACCGCCACCGTTGTTGCCAAAGCCGCCCTGGCCACCGCCGGAGCGCTGGGTGCGGGTTACCTTGGCAGAGGCAAAGCGGAGCGACGGGCCGATTTCATCGACCTCGAGCTCCATGACGGTGCGACGTTCGCCTTCCTTGGTGTCGTACGAACGCGAGCGCAGACGACCCTGGGCGATGACTCGCATGCCCTTGGTGAACGTCTCGGCTACGTTTTCTGCAGCCTCACGCCACACCGATGCACGCAAGAACAGGGCTTCCCCGTCCTTCCATTCATTGGACTGGCGATCGAAGGTGCGAGGAGTCGAAGCGATCGTAAAGTTCGCTACGGCTGAACCGGATGGCGTGAATCGCAGCTCCGGATCGGCGGTCAGATTTCCGATGACGGTAATAACAGTCTCGCCTGCCATTGACTCTCCTTACTCAGAATGAACGTTTGTCGTACAACGGAAGATGTTGCCAGCGTAATTAAACGCGGGCCTCTTCCGGACGGGTGACCTTGTGGCGCAGGATCTGCTCGTTGATCTTGAGCTGACGCTCAAGCTCGAACGAAGTAGCTGGATCCGCGGTGTAGTTCACCACGATGTAGATGGCTTCTGCCTTCTTCTGGATCTCGTAAGACATCTTGCGACGTCCCCAGATATCGACCTTCTCGATCGATCCACCAGCAGCGCGAACAACCTCGAGGTACTTCTCGATGGTTGGTTCTACGGTGCGGTCATCGACCTCTGGATCGATGAGGACCATAAGTTCATAAGCACGCATGTGAACCCACCTCCTTTGGGCTAAACGGTCGCGGCATTTCCGCAACAGGAGGTTCTTGCGTTATCCGTGCTCCGCGGCACCCAAGTTTCGGGCGTGCAGTAGCACAGACCTTTCAATCCTACCCGAGATGTCGGTCGGGGCAGAACCCTTGGTGTCCTAGATCATGAACTCATTTTTGCTCGCCGTCCATTGCAGCTTCCAGACGCTGACCGAAAACCGGCGCCAGTGTGCGCATATAGGTGTCCGAGACATGATGCTTATCCCGGTAGACCAGCACATTTCCGATGACCGCCGGGCAGCGCTGGTCGATGCAGAACTGATCGCTGAAATCCAGCACCTGAACCCGCGGCTCAAGCTTCGCGGCCTGCCGCGTGGCATCCCCCTCTTCGAAGGCGGACTCCTTGTCGAAGGAGCACTGCTCGGGGTTGGAGGAGTGTTCCTCCACGCAGTCGCGTGCATAGGAATCCTGCGGCGGCCGCGGCGTATCAACCACCGCGTACACCTGGCGTCCTGCGTTTTCTAGCTTGCCCCACTGCTCGGCGTATCCCTGAGCCGCGTCCCCGACGAAGCTCGCGCCGCCCCAGTTGGCCGCAACGACCGCGTTGAGGTCCTCGCGTTCACTGAGTTTCATCAGTGTCTGCTCATTGGCTTCGGCGCAGTTGATCCCTCCCTCGCGTTCGGCGGTGCGACTTTCGGCGCTGAACGGGCAGGAGTTCTTCAAATAGGTCACGATCTTCCAGCCGCGCTCCTTGGCGTGGCCGGCGAGCGCCTCGAACCAGTGGGCCGCGTGGGAGTCACCTACTAGGGCCACCGTAAGGGTGGCGTCCTTGCTGCCGAATTCGCATTCCTTGATCTGGGTGGATTGCGGGTCTTGCACGCATTCGCCTAGATCCGGCTGATCATCTTCGGCCGTTGCCGGCACTGGAATGATCTGGGGCTGATCTGCCAGGTAGGCCGGGGCGCCAGCGGATACGGAGGCGGCGCCGAAGCCGGCCGGCGGGTTCTGCAGCAGCGCCGCGACTTGTTGCTGCTCGCGCTCGATCGATTCGCGCTGCGCTACGCCCGGAATCAGCGCCACGGACGCAACCACCGCGATCATGGTGGCCCCTGCGAGCAGCGAGCGCTTCGCGGAGGCCGCCACTGGCTGCCAATGGCGTGCCGGGGTTTCGACGAAACGCAGGCTGGCCCAGGCCAGCGCCAGGGATCCTGCCATGAGCGCCAATGATTCCACCGGGGTCGGATCATGCCCGGTGAGATGGGTGGCGAAAACTATCAACGGCCAATGCCAGAGATACAAAGAGTATGAGGCCAACCCGATCCATTGCACCGGGGCAAAATTCACCAGCGCGTGCAGCGAACCGGGACCCGAGGTGGTGCCTGCGGCAATGATTGCCGCACAGCCAAGCACCGGAACGGCGGCAGCGATTCCGGGGAATACGGTCTGCGCGTCATAGCTGAAGGCCGCACCGAGAATTGCGGCGAGCGCGAGCAGCACCAGCGCATTGCGCACCGACCAGGAGCTGACCCAGCGCGGAAGCGTGAAGGCGCCATTGGCATGCCCATCCGCTGCAAGGGCGAGCAGCCCTCCGGCCGCTAGTTCCCAGATGCGCGTAGTTGTCACGAAGTAGCCCGCGGCGTCCCCGGAATATCCGGTGAAGATCGAATAGCCCAAGGAAAGCAGTGCGATAACTGTAAAGGCGATCCACAGCATCCGGCGGCGGGAGGCAAAGCGATCGGCTCGCGGGCCGGGGAGGTTGTGTTTGACCAGCAGGCAGGCCGCCAGCACCAGCAGTGGCCAGAACAGGTAGAACTGCTCCTCAACCCCTAGGGACCAAAAGTGCTGCAGGGGTCCGGGTGCCTGCTCGGACGCAAGATAGTCCACGGAATCCGCGGCCAGCACCCAGTTCTGCACCGAGAAGGCCGAGGCGAGGCCCTGCACGGTCAGTGTCCCCCACTGGGTTTTGGGGAAGATGGCCAGGGCCGCCGCAACGACCACCAATATGACGAGCATTGCGGCTGGCAAGATCCTGCGGGCACGCCCGGCGAAGAAGGAGGCCAGGTTCACCGTCCCGGTACGCTGCGCCTCCCGCAATAGGTGCGAGGTGATCAGGAAGCCGGAGATCACGAAAAAGATGTCCACGCCAATATAACCGCCGGGCAGCAGTCCAGGCTCCAGGTGGTAGGCAACCACCAAAAGGACCGCGAGGGCACGCAGCGCCTGGATCTCGGGCCGGAAGTTCTTGGGGGCAGCAGGAGGGGAGCTCATAGAGTTCTATCCGACCACCGCCGGGTTAACGGATAGTAACTATCCGATGACTCGCAGGCCATCGGCAGGTACCAATCCCCTGCGCCGGAGCTGCAAGAAGCCAGAGAATCCGTATCTCCATGCACCTGCCGCTCCGGGGCACTGCTGGCTCGATATCAGGCTTCCCTGCCTCGCCGATGCGCGTGCCCGGGAGCTAAGGTGCGGGATTCTGCTCAGCTACTACGTTTTTGCTTCTCCCGAATGAGGTCGAGGGCCAAGATCGACCCGATGACGGCCTGACGCTGCCCAATTGTGAGGCTTGGGGCAAGCCGCAAGGCATAGGTGGATTTACCGAGCAGGGCATTGCCCACACCCGACCATTCGCGCGCAACGCTGGCTAGCACACCCGCCGCTCCGGTGACTTGGAAATCGAATCCCCAAATATCACCGGACATTTCCAGCTCCTCACCCTGAAAATCGATGGTGATTCGAGTTTTGAAGAAGGTGATTCGCTTGACCAGACTAGCCAGCGGATTGCCCGGGCCATCTAGGATTTCCAAGCGGTCGCGGCCTAAGGTCATGGTGTCTTTCACCTGTATGACCGGATTGTCTGGACCGTCAAAAACCGTAAGCTGCCGGGCCCCGGCAAACATCCGGCCCAGCGCGCTGCCACCCGTTTCAACGTGGGCAACCTGCACGCCAGCGCCGTCCCTGATGGCGAAGTCATTCTTCGAGATGTTTTTGGTCTGCTGGAACACCAACAGGTCCTGAGCGAAGATCGTCATGAAGGCGATTATGCCATCAAGCGCCGCGGTACCTCGAGGCTCGAAGTTGCCAGCGAACTCAGCGGCAACGACCAACTCAAACTCCAAATGAACTCGGAATCAAAGCAAGATCTTGAGTTCATTTGGAGCTGAGATCATTTTCCCTAGGCTCCGAAGAACTCGCGGGAGACCTTCGAGAGGTACCAAGGATCATCCACGCCGCACATCTCGCGGGCCGAATGCATCGATAGCAGCGCGACGCCTACGTCCAGGGTGCGGATGCCCAAACGGGTGGCGGTCAGCGGGCCGATGGTCGAACCGCACGGTACCCGGTTGTTCGAGACGAACTCTTGGTATGGAACTCCTGCGTTCTCGCACCAATTCGCGAAGGCAGCTGCCCCGACTGCGTCGGTGGCGTAGCGCTGATTGGCGTTGATCTTCAGCAAGGGTCCGCCGTTGAGCTGCGGTCGGTTGGCCGGGTCATGGCGCTCCGCATAGTTCGGGTGCACCGCGTGGCCGGCATCCGCGGAGAGGCAGACCGAGGCCGACATCGCCCGGGCGGTGTCTTCGGTGCTCGCGCCGAAGGATGCCTGGATCCGGCCCAGCAGTTCTTCCAAGAATGGTCCACTGGCACCGGAACGCGATGCCGAACCGATTTCCTCATGGTCGAAGGCGGCGAGCATGGCGATGTGGTTGCCCGATGGGTTCCGCGAGTAACCGGTCAACGCAATCAGCCCGGCATGCACGCTAGTGAGGTTGTCCAGTCGTGAACTGGCGAAGAAGTCCTTGCCGTGGCCGAATACCTCGCCACGCTGGGCCGGAGCGGTCAGCACGTCATAGCCTGCAACCAAGCCCGGGTCCACGCCCGCTGCGGCCGCCAGAATACCTAGAATGTCTGCGTCTGCCAGCTCCCCGGCGCCGAAGATGGGGTTGGTGTGGGCCTGCTTGTCCAAGGTCAGGCCGTCGTTGACCTGGCGGTCCAGGTGAATCGCGAGCTGCGGGATGCGCAGCAGTGGTTCGGTCTGAGCCAGGTGCACGGACCCGTCGCGCAGCACCAGACGTCCGGCGAGCACCAGTTCGCGGTCCAGCCAGGAATTCAGCAGCGGACCGCCGTAGACCTCAACCCCTGCCTGCCACCATCCATTGGAGCCGGTGGTTGGTTTGGGCTTGAGCTTAAAACCGGGTGAATCGGTGTGCGCACCGAGGATGTGGAAACCGCTGGTTGCGGTGGCGGCTTCGGGCTGGACCCAGGCGATGACGGCGCCGTCACGCACCACATAGTAGGAGCCCGCGCTCAGCTTCCACGCGGCCGATTCGTCCAATGCGGTGAAGCCCGCGGCATCCAATCGTTTGGCGGCGCTGGCTGCCGCGTGGAAGCTCGACGGGGAGGTCGCTACGTATTCGGCCAGGTCTGCAATGTGGGCCATTGCTGCGGCTTGTGCCATAACTGGGTGCTCACTTCTTTCATCAGGTTTCGGTGTCGGCCTGAATTGCCGAGCTTTGTCCAGCTTAGTGGGCTTCTGCCGTTAGCGGCTATGCCAACGAATGCACCATGGAGTTTTCAGCAACTTGCCTGCGGATCCTTGGAGTCCGGGCTGGCTTGGCGCATACGGGCTGACCCGATGCATGGCTCAACTTCGGCATTCTTGATCATCGAATAGCTCTGACCAGCGAATCAAAAGGTATTGCACTTGACGAAGTGCCCATATTCGGGCAATGCTGGCAGAAAGTAGCCAACTAGGAAACGAGCGAAATCATGACATCGACTCCTCACAGCCCAGATGAGATCCCGGTTGGTCACGAGCCAACACCAGATCCAGACGAAGTTGCGGTAACAAAACCGGTAACCGGTCCGGTCGACCAACCGAAAAAATCCAAGGGTAAGACCCCGCCACCTGAACCGGAGGCCAAGTTGCCTGTCACCAGGCTCGGACGGATCTGGACGGCATCCGTGCTGGGGCTCATTGTCCTGGTGCTGCTCATCATTTTCATTGCCCAGAATCAGGATCAGGTGACGCTGCGCTACTTCACCTACGAAGGCCAGGTAAATCTTGGACTGGCGCTCTTCATTGCCGCCGTCGGCGGTGGCTTGTTGATTGCTGCAGCTGGGGCTGCCCGCGTGATTCAGTTGCGCGCCACCGCCAGGAAAGAGCGCAAGGCTCAGAAGCGCCGTTAAGCGCAGAATCGCTGTTGGCGGCACCCTATACGGGTGCCGCCAACGGCGATTTTTTTGCGAAAGCCTTAGAAGTCCAGCCCCTGCGAAGGGATGACCAATCCTGTCTCGTACGCATAGACCACGGCCTGCACCCTATCTCGCAGATGAAGTTTGGTCAGGATCCGTCGCACATGCGTTTTGACCGTCGCCTCGGAGAGGAAAAACCGATGCGCAATCTCCGCATTGGACAACCCCTCGGACAGGGCGCGCAGCACTTCCTGTTCACGAGGCGTCAGATCATCGAGTAACGGATCGCGTTCCACAGCCTCCGCATTCTTCGCAGGCTGGCCTCTAGCGCCGTTGCGCACATAGGTCTCAAGCAGTCGCGCGGTCACACGCGGTGCAACAACCGCGTCCCCCGAAGCAACCAGCCGTACCGCGGAGACCAGCTCCTCTGGGGCCACATCCTTGAGCAAGAAGGCACTGGCACCGGCCTGCAAACCGGAAAACGCGTACTCATCCAGGTCGAAGGTGGTCAAGATGATGATCTTCGTTTCCGGATGCTGCTTGGCGATCCGTTCGGTCGTCTCAAGGCCATCCATCTTCGGCATGCGCACATCCATCAGCACCACGTCCGGGGTCAACGCCGCGGTCTGCGTCAACGCTTCCAGGCCATCTGCAGCCTCCCCAACGATATGCATATCGGTTTCGCCTTCGAGAATCAGCCGGAAGCCCATGCGCAGCAGCGGCTGATCGTCGACCAGCAACACTTTAATATTTTCTTCCATGAGCTACTCCTTGGGACTTGGATTCTGCGTGCTGTATTCGGGCAATTGCAAGGAGGCTTTAACGATCCAACCGCCGTTGGCCGCCGGCCCTGCGTTCACCGTTCCGTCAAAAAGCGCCACGCGTTCACGCATCCCGCGCAGTCCCTGACCGGTGCCGACACTTGGCACACGGGTTGCATCACCGTCATCGATGATTTCGATCCGCACCTGGCTCGCACAGCGTTCCATGCGCACCTGCACGTTGCTGACATTGTGGGCGTAGCGCAAGGAGTTGGTCAATGACTCTTGGATAATACGGAAGATCGTCAGCTGGAAGGCGGCGTCCTCGGGAAGTTGCTTTCCGGTGTATGTATAGGTCAGCGGCAATCCTGCAACACGGAAGCCCTCAAGCAATTGGTCGAGGCTGCCTCCGGTTGGTTTAAGCTCTGGCTCACCGGTCTCGTTCTGGCGTAAGACCCCGAGCATGCGGCGCATGTCGGCGAGCGCCGCCCGGCCGGTGCCCGAGAGTTCTTTGAGCACCTGCTCGGAACGTTCCTGGTCGCGCCGCCCGACCACGCGCGCCCCTTCGGACAATGCAATCATCACCGAAAGCGAGTGGGCGACCACGTCATGCATTTCGCGGGCAATACGGTTTCGTTCCTGCACCTGGGCAAGGCGCGAGACCTGTGAGGCCCAATGGTTGAGCTCGGCCTCGTGAATGCGCGCATTGCGGATGTTCGTACCGATAGCCGCGGCGGCGGCGTAAATACCAATCAGGAATCCGCCGGTGACACCGATGAGAATACCGGAAGCCGCAGCGTCATCGAGGTTTTCTTCATCTGGTTCCGCGGTCAGATCCGAAAGGTCCGGGTAACCCATCAACACCATCATCAACAGTTGGAAGCAGCCGGCGAGCAGCGCGATGGGGATCGCGCGCCGTCCAGAATAACTGGTTCCCACCGTGTACAGGGCGATGGTCATGCCGACCCCGCCCATTCCGCCGCCTTGACCGGCAATTAATATGCCGACGAATTCAAGGACAAAAACGATGCTCAGCACGGTTAGCGGCGCCTTGCGACGCCAGAGCAGCACGAGCCCGATACTCACCGTCAGCAGCAAATACAGCGCCGGAGGTACCTGTGGCAGATAGGCCATCATGACGGTGTTGGGGAGCGCCAAGAAGAAGTAGATTACTACGGTTCCCACAACGACCACACGCGGATGGGTGCGCAGGTACCTGCGTACCCGGCCCATCCGCTTGGCCGCCAGCTCGTCGAAGGAGACTATCGGCTCCTGCAGCGATGTTTGGCTCATGTCATCCAGTCTAGTTTGCTCAACTGCTACAACTCTTCTTAGACGTCTCGGCTCTTCAACAGCCAAGCACCCAGAATGAGCGGAATCAGCGTCCATCCGGCTACCCCGAGCAGCTGCTGCCACTGCTCAAGCTCGCTGGGGTAGGACAGCGGCATAGCCAATGACATGCTCAGATTGTCCGGAAGGAAACGGACGATGTCCTGGACCCAGTCGGCAACCAAGGTGAGCAGCCCGGTGACCGCGGGAAGCACAAAGAACAACGCCACCAGCGAGGTAATTCCACCGGCAGAGTTGCGCAGCAGTGCACCCAGAGCCAAACCGATCAGCGCAGCCATTACCACGGCCAAAACTCCGTACCAGAGCACGTTCTGGAAATCGCCGCCGAAGTAGTCCAGCTCCATGTTGTAGTTCTTGGCCAATGGCATGCATACCAGGTAGGCAAGTGTGCTTCCGATGACCTGGACTACGGCGCAGAGCAGGGTAATCAGCGTAGCCTTGGCGGCGAAGACGCGCAGACGCTGCGGGCTGGCCAAGAAGGTGCTCACCGCCGAACCGGTGGTGAATTCGCCGCTGATGAGCAGCACGCCCAATACACCGAGGATCAGCTGGGAGAACGCCAGGCCGGAACCCACGAGTTCTGCGGTAAAGGCCGCACTTGACATGTCCGGGGCGCCTGGCACCGGTGGGGCCTCGCCGGCAAAGGAGCCAACTCCCCACACGCCAATTGCGGCAATGCCCATATTGAGCACGATCGCCACAAGCAGCAGAATACGAGTGGAATTCAGTGAGAAGAAACGAATTGATTCCGAACGCAGCACACCACCGAAGGTGACCTTGCCGCGTGTTGGGGTTGCGAGCTGGGTACTCATTAGTTCGTTCCTCCGGCAACTGCTTCGTTGAGAATTCGTGATTTGTATTCGACCTCGTCGCGGGTCAATTCCATGTACGCGTCTTCCAGGGTCCGCTGCATTGGACGCAACTCGCTCAGCACGACTCCGGCTTCCAGGGCGCGGCGGCCGATCGATTCGGAATCCGGGCCGGCGACGCGCAAGGTTTCCGCATCCAGACGGGTCAATTGCACCCCATCGGCTGCCAAGCTGCTCATCAGCAGCTCCAGATCGCTGGAGCGGACAATGGTTTGCGAGAGCCCGTCATCGATGAACTCGTTGATCGGAGCATCCGCAAGGATCCGGCCGCGGCCGATCACAATCAGATGATCAGCGGTCTGCGCCATCTCGCTCATCAGGTGCGAGGAGATGAATACGGTCTTCCCCTCGGCCGCCTGCTGGCGGGCCAGGTTACGCACCCAGGCGACACCTTCCGGGTCCAGTCCGTTAACCGGTTCGTCCAAGATCAGCACTTGCGGGTCCCCGAGCAGCGCCGAGGCGATCCCCAGACGCTGTCCCATGCCCAGCGAGAAGCCACCAACCTTCTTGCGGTTAAGTTGGCTCAGGCCGGTGAGTTCCAGAACCTCGTCCACCCGGGAAGTGGGAATTCCCCCGGTGGCCGCCATGGATCGCAGGTGGGAGCGCGCGGAGAGCGACTTATGTACCGATTTGGCTTCAAGTAGCGCGCCGACCTCGGTCAACGGGTGTTTAGAGGAGGCGAATTTCCGGCCATTGACGGTGACCTGCCCAACGGTCGGCTTGGCTAGCCCCACGATCATGCGCATGGTCGTTGACTTGCCCGCGCCATTAGGGCCGAGGAATCCGGTCACCATTCCCGGCTGCACCGTAAACGACACGTTGTCGACTACGGTTTTCGCACCATATTTTTTGGTTAACTCATGTGCCTGAATCATACTTCCAGTTTAGAAACCGCACAGTTGGAAAGCACCGCCCCGAATGCTGATCTTGGCTCTCACTCCAAAGACTGAGCCAGCAGCTCGGCGGCGATGAGCATACACCTATAGGTGCACGTATTTGCTGCTTAGAGCACCTGGTCGTAGTTCAACAGAAGCATCAAGGCCCCGATGACCACCGCGGCGAAAGGCAGCGCTAGCAACCCCATGGTCAGCTTATGATCCCGCACGATGGCCACGCATTCGCGCAAGAAGGCGCTCGGCCGATAGTAGGCCGCGGTCTTGCCGCCGAAAGCCCGTGCGTCCAACCCGAGCTGGCGAGAAGCAAAGCCTGCACGCAGCGCATGATAGTCGCTGGTCACCACCCACAGTTGGCCTTCGACTTTCTGCTGACGCACCAACGCATCGGAGAAGACCAGATTCTGGATCGTGTCCTTTGCCTGATCTTCAACCATGATTTGCGCTTCGGGTATGCCCTGCTCTTGCAGGTAGCGTGCCATGCTGACGCCTTCGGGCTCCACCTCGTCGCCACCTTGCCCACCGGTCGGAACCAACAAGGGTTTAGGCTCGGACGCGGTTTCGTAGAGCGAGATTCCCCTATCCAATCGACCGCGCAGCAAGGGAGTGACTTTGCCTTTAATGGTGCGTGCCCCCAGTACTACCACCGCGGCTGCTTGCCCCTTGGAGGGGAACTTCGCCTGCACCCAGGCATAAAGCAGCAGCATCGAGAAGAGGCAAGCGGCCAAGGAGGAGGACATGAACAGGACAAAGGCGAACGCGTAGGCCCACCAAGTATTAATGGACAAGATCACAAACGCCGAGACTGGCAGGCCAAGGACCGCCAGGCCCGCGACCAGCGAGAGCAGGTTCGACATCCTTGGGCCTTCACGCCGCCACATCACGACACCGTTGTGGATTAACGCTCCGGCAAACACGATATAGATCAGTGGAGCCAGCAAGAAGACCAGCACAAGCACCAAGCCGAGGCCGGGCACCAGGCTGGTCAGCAAGTTGATGCTCAGCGAGATACTCCCCAGCACCAGCGGAAAGAGCAGTATCGCGTTGCTCAACCGGCGCGGATCCTTGCGGTACCGAATGATGAAGACCGCCCACACGATCAGCAAGATGAATGCCGGGAAAACCCCGAAGTACGTCGAATCCATCAAAGTCCTCAGTTCTTAGCTTCCCAGAGAGTATTCGCGACGGAGCATTGCCTTGGCGCCGAGGTAGCCGGCCATGCCATGCACCGAGGGGCCCGGAGGCGTCGCCGAAGAAACCAGGTACAGCCCCTTGGACTGCAAGTACCACGGCTCCGGGGAGAGCCGGGGGCGCATGATGCTGCCGAGCAGATCCATGGTTCCACCCGAAAGGTCACCACCGACCAGCGCGGCATTCTGTCGTTCCAACCCGGTGGCCGGAACGACATAGCTTTCCCTGACTAAGTCGCTGAAGCCCGGGGCCGCGGCTTCGATTTGAGCGGTGATTTGGCGCTTCATATCGGCGGCAGAGCCCAATGGCACATGGCAGTAGGCCCAGATGACCTGTTCTCCACCCGGAGCCCGCGAATCATCGAAGACCGAGGGCTGGGCAACGATCAGGTATGGATGCTCGGCGGTACGCCGGTTGGCGATGCGTTCGGCCCGGCCGATTTGGCGAGCGGTCCCGCCTAGGTGGACGGTACCGGTTTGGCCGAGGACCGGGTCCTTCCATGGAACCGCTTCACGAAGCACAAAATGTATCAGGCAGCTCCCCGGCGAGCGCCGGGTCTGGGACAACGCCTTGGCTAGTTTCTCGGGAATTCTGCCGCTGGTCAGGTTCGCCGCGTCTTCGGCAGAGGTGTCGAGCAGGATAGACTCGGCAGCCAACTCATCAACATGCGACACCTTGTGCCCGGTATGGATTTTGCCCCCGTGGGCGGTGACTTCCGCGGCGAGCGCGTCCGAGATGGCCTGCGACCCTCCGCGCGGGATAGCCCATCCCTGGCTGTGGGCCGCGGCCGCGAGAAATAGCCCGGCCCCGGCGTTGGCCGGGCCGCGCGATCCGCCAGCCACATGTGCGGCGCAACCGGCATAGAGTGCGGCCGCCTGCGGGAACTTCCCTGAGAGCACATCTTTCAGCGCCATGCCGCCGAGCGTTGCGGCGCCAAAGATGCCCAGGGTCAACGGATGCGCCGGCACCCTCAGCAACGGGTTCAGCAAGGTGTCCCCCAGCTGCGTCATTCGGTCCACCAAAGGGCCAAGCAACCGGGTATAGGCGACCCCGTCCCGTGCGCCCAGGTCCTCACCGGTGCGCTTCAAATCCCGCCAGGCGTAGGCCGTGCGTTCGTCAAGGACATGCGCAAAAGATAGCTCCGGGACAATGAAGTCGACCCGTTCGTGCACGTTGAGCTCATGCATCGCCTCGGAGAGCATCGCCATCGGATGCACCGCGCTACCCAGGTCGAACTTCGCGCTCGAGCCCTCCAGGGGCTGAGTTCGCGCGGCCCCGCCGATCGTTTCATTTGCCTCGTAGACCTCAACTTGCAGTCCCGCTCGGGCGGCCACGGCGGCGGCGGCCAGGCCATTGGGTCCCGAACCAACCACTGCAATCGAGCTCATACCTGTTGCTCCTGAGAAGTACTAGTGGACTTGCGCAGTCCGCGCAAGGTGAAAACGTCTTTGGCTCCGGCGAAGGCACCAGCCAGCGGGTCCTCCTGGCCTACCGCACGGATTGGATCGCGGCGCGGGTCAAGGATCGAGCGCACCACCTGGAACATCAGGTAGGCAAGCATGCCCATATGCGCGAGCACCAGCACCACGTAGCCGATTTCCGGGAAGGTTTTATGCGGGTCTTGCTCTCCGGAGAATGCATCGAGATAGTTCCATAGCCCGTAGAAGTGGGCGACCTCCACCATCATCCAGACCAGGAACAACCGCCAGCGTGGCAGTGCCAGCGCGAACAACGGAATCAGCCAGACGATGAACTGCGGAGAGTAGACCTTATTGACCAGCACGAAGGAGGCGATGATCAGGAATGCCAGCGACCCCAGGCGCGGAGTACGCTTGGCCAGCAGACCGAGCACCGCAACACCGGCGCAGCAGCTGAAGAACAGAATCAGGCCGTAACGGGAGATCTGTTCTGCCTCGAAGGTACCCATGGAATCGGTTTTTGCTGCCACCGCGTTCCACGCGTGCCAGAAACTTGAAAGCCCGGCACCGCGTTCCGAGGAAAAGGTGAAGAAGTGCCTAAAGGAGTCCGGATAGGCCAGCGCGTAGGGCAGATTTACCAGGACCCAGGTGGCCGCGGCGGCGCCGCCGGTCACCCAGAAGACCTTGAGTTTTCCGGTGCGAAGCGCGATCACCAGTATCGCGCCGAGGATGAAAAACGGGTAGATCTTCATCGCCGCGCCCAAGCCAATCAGCACCCCGGCAAGTACTATGCGTCCGCGGGCGAAGGACAGCATGCCCATGGCAAGCAGTGCCACGGCCCACATATCCCAATTGATGCTCGCGGTCAGGATGATGCCCGGGGCGATCGCCACCATCGCCGCGTCCCAGGGACGGCGCCCGCCCATGCGCAGCGTGCACACCACGGTGACCACCCAGAGGATCGCCACGATGGTCAGGTTCATATCGAAGTAGAGCAGCGAGCGGTTCTCCAGACCCTGCGGGACCAGCGCGGCAACCGCCGAGGCCACCGCGCTCATCAGCACCGGGTATTCGAATTCGGCCCCGCTGCTGAACGGAACCCACGGGTTGTCGGCGAATCCGCGCGCCCCGAAGAGCGGCACCCAGTCGGTGTAGCAGGCATATACGTAGGGGTTGGAACCGCCCCAACCATTAAGCCTGCAGGGGTTCTTTGCCAAGAGCATGAACAGCGCGCCGAGGGTGGTCAGCAGGATCATGACGCGTTCAACACTGAAGAATCCGGGACTAACTCGCCCCGGATCGCTGCGGCGACCCAACGGGCCACCGATCAGCGCGGTGAACTGGCGCAGGAATCCGTCGGCCCGCGAGGGGACGGTAATCCGCAGCGGACCACGCTGGCTCGGTTTATTCGGGGCACTCATAGGTTCCAGCCTAGTTTGCCGGGGCACCGCACTGCACCATTTAGTCCGTTGATTCGGTTATTCGCACCGCTTCCATCGACTTCGAGCAGGCGGCAGGATGCCACTATGCACAGTCAATCCAAGGAAAGCCTGGGCCAGCCGGCGCAACTCCTCCGGGCGATCACCTAAGCCATCGACCGGCGCGAGGAAGTTTTCGCGGCAATCGAAAAGTCGATTCGCGCGCCGCGGCCGTGGCGAGCCTGGGCAACCTGTTGCAGGTAGACGAGTCTGGCACCCGGGCCGTCCTTGATATGCAGGCCCGCCGCTTCGCCGGTGAAGAACGCCAAAAGCTAAACGAACACTTGACCGTGCTGCGCGCCCAACTAGCGGCCCGGGAACCGTAAAACGACTGGATAAGCTCAATGACATGGGCATACAGGGTTTTCCCAGCAAGCTAAACCTGTTCTTCACCCTGCGTTAACCTGATGTAGGGCAGGTGGCCAACTCGGCTTCCTAGGCTCATGGATGTGAGTAAAACCGACAAGCCCAGCGTCCTAGCGATCATCCCAGCCCGGGGTGGTTCCAAAGGCGTCAAGCTCAAAAATCTACGCACCATCGGGGGCATCTCCCTGGTGGGCAGGGCCATCCTTGCGGCGCGTTCTGCGACGACAGTCAGCGAAGTCGTGGTCAGCACCGATCATGAACAAATCAAGGCCGAGGCCCTCGCCTACGGGGCCACCGTGATCAGCCGACCGGCAGATATCGCCGGAGACACGGCTAGCAGCGAAGCGGTGCTTCTCGATGTTTTGTCCAAGGTCTCCGACACTCCGGATATCACCTTGTTCATTCAATGCACCAGCCCGCTGATCGATCCTGCGGACCTGGACGCTGCGGTGGGCGCGGTCCGCGACGGCGGAGCCGAAGTCAGCTTCGCCGCGGTACCCGACCATGGATTTCATTGGACCGCCGATCCCCAGGGGCTCGCGCTGGCCAGCGGACATGACGCGGCGAACCGGCCGCGCCGCCAAGACCGCGAGGCACGCTGGCTGGAGACCGGGGCGTTCTACGCCATGGAGACCGCCGGGTTCCAGGCAGCCAAGCACCGGTTCTTCGGCCGAGTTCGCATCTGCGAGGTCGCCCCGGAACACGGGATGGACATCGACACCGAAGCGGACCTGGCGCTGGCGCAACTGCGCGTCCCGCAGCACAGCGAACCGATCCTAGTTGATGCGGTAGTCACCGATTTTGACGGGGTGCATACCCCGGACACCGCCTACGTGGACGAACACGGTACCGAAACCGTGCGCGTCTCGCGCTCCGATGGCATGGGCGTGGCCCGGCTACGAGCGGCCGGCGTGAAGTTCCTGATCCTGTCCAAGGAACGCAATCCGGTAGTCGCCGCCCGAGCGGCAAAACTGAATGTCGAGGTCGCCCACGGCATCGACAACAAGGCCGAATACCTGGCCCGCTGGCTGGTCGACGAGTCGATCAACCCGGCCCGCGTTGCCTATGTAGGCAATGACATCAATGATCTGGCACCTATGGAGCTGGTCGGCTGGCCGATCACGGTCGCCGACGCCAGCGACGAGGTGCATCGAGCCGCACGGCACCGCCTGACCCGCCCCGGCGGGAATGGTGCGGTCCGTGAGCTCGCCGAGCTGGTCCTCGCGGCCCGCTCCAATCCTCAAGTTTGAATTCCCAAGTTTTCCCAATGAAAGGCAAGTCAATGACCTCCGTGAACACCGAAATCAAGCCAGTAGCCATCGGCGAATCCCTGCTCGGCACCGGCCAGCAGGTTTACGTCATCGGCGAGATCGGCATCAACCACAATGGCGACATCGAGATCGCCAAGCAGTTGATCGACGTCTCGGCCGAGGCCGGCGCCAACGCGGTCAAGTTCCAGAAGCGCACCCCGGAGATCTCCACCCCGATGGACATGCGCGACAAGATCCGCTCCACCCCATGGGGCGACATGACCTACCTGGACTACCGCTACCGCGTCGAGTTCGACCAGGCACAGTACAAGGAGCTCATCTCCTACGCTGCTTCCAAGGGCCTGCACGCCTTCGCTTCCCCATGGGACGTTCCTTCGGTTGAGTTCATGGAAGAGCAGGGTGCAGTCACCCACAAGGTCGCCTCGGCCTCGGTCACCGACATCGAGCTGCTCAAGGCCCTCGCGCAGACCGGCAAGCCAATCATCCTGTCCACCGGCATGTCCACCATCGAGCAGATCGATACCGCGGTGGAGACCCTGGGCACCGACAAGCTGGTTATGATGCACGCAACTTCCACCTACCCATTGCCTCCAGAAGAGGCAAACCTGCGCATGGTCGAGACCCTGCGCGAGCGCTACCAGGTGCCGGTAGGCTACTCGGGCCACGAGCGCGGCCTGCAGATCTCGCTGGCAGCCGTCGCCTTGGGCGCGGTCACCGTCGAGCGCCACATCACCCTGGACCGCACCATGTGGGGTTCGGATCAGGCTTCTTCGCTGGAGCCAAAGGGCTTCGAATCGCTGATCCGCGACATCCGCATCCTCGAGCAGGCCATGGGCGACGGCGTGAAGAAGGTCTTCCCGGGCGAGCTGGCACCGCTTTCGCGCCTGCGCCGCGTCGACGCCTAGCCACGGCACACAACCGGCGGTTGGACTCACCGACGGGTCCAACCGCCGTTTATTTTTGCCCCGCCTAGCCCAGAAGGAACCATGAGTTTGATCCCCGGTCGTATATCAGTGGTGATTCCCGCCTATAACCAGGAGGAATACATCTGCGATGCCCTCACCTCGCTGACCCGCCAAAAGCTGGGCAAGTGGGAACTAGAGGTGCTGGTGGTCGATGATGCTTCCACCGATCAGACCGCGAATCTGGTGCTCGGCTACCAGCAGAAGCTCGAGGGCCTCGAGCTGGTCAGCCTCACCGAAAACGCCGGAGTCTCCGCGGCCCGCAACGCCGGGCTCGAGCGGGCCACCGGCGAATTCTTCACCTTCCTGGACCCGGACGACTGGTACGCTCCGGAACACCTCGCCACCCTGGCCGCGGCCTTGGAAGACCTGCACGTGGACTTCGTCCGCACCGACCACGTGCGGGTGACCGGAACTAACCGGGTGCTGCACCGCGCCCCGCAGGCGCTGCGCGGCCTGCCCCTGAACCCGGCAGATGATATCGAGCCGATCGACTCCCCCTCGATGGTGGACTATGCCTTCGTTTGGGCGGGAATGTATCGCACCGAACTGATGCGCAGCAAGGACACCTACCTGTTCGACGCGGACTTGCACAGCGCCGAGGACCGGCTGTGGCTTTGGAAGCTGCATCTGCGCACCAGCCGCTACGCGGTGATCTCCTACCCCGGAGTGTTCTACCGCCGCGGGTTGCCCGGTTCGCTCACCCAGGTCTTCGACCAGCGCCAGCTCGGCTTCATTCCGGCCTATGCGCGGATCCTGGAGGAGGTGCGTGCCCATGAGCACGCCGACCGCCACCTGCCCAAGGCGATGCGCCAGTTCTTCGCGATCGTGTGCCATCACGAGAAACGCGCCAAGCACTACCCGCCACAGGTGCGGCTAGAAATGAAACAGCAGCTACGAAAGATATTCACCACCATCGACGTTAATATTGCACAACAGGTAGCGCTCGAAATGGATATTGCGCGCCGCCGCCACATCCTTTCCTTCCTTCAGGTCGGGGCCGCTAAATGATCGCTTTAGTCGAGGCCAGCAGCTATTTTCAGTTAGCTTCCCTGGCCGCCATGGCCGACGCCGGACTGCTGCCGCAGGCAGATGAATATGTTCTGGTGCTCGCCAATGGCTCGCAGCTGCCCGAACTGACCACGCCCCTTCACGAAGCCCCGGGATTCGCCGAGCTTGCCGCCCGATTCGATCGGGTGGTGGATTTCGCCGCGCTGATCTCCCCGCGCCGGCCTGCCCAGTTCAACCCGCGCGAAGACGAATTGCTCATCTTCGAACGCTTGCTGCGCAGTGCCTGGGATCTGGGAGACGAACGGCTGACGCTAGTTCTCGAATCGATCCAGGTAAACCCGGCTCGGGCGCTGGCGCGGATCTTCTTCGACGCGTCGATCTGGGTGCATTCGGACGGTCTGATGTCCTACGGTCCGACGCGCAATAAGCTGCAGGTCCCAATGGCCCAGCGCCTGGCCGGGACCATACACGTCGATCTGGTGCCGGGCCTCGAGCCGCAGCTGCTCGCCGAGCAGCAACCATCACGCTTGGTCTTGCAGGGAACCGCGCTGGCGCCGGTCTTTGCGCAACTTGCACGGGAGGCGCAGCTGCAGCTGCCCGAGGGCGCCGCCCTGATCCTCGGCCAGTATCTGGGTTCCCTCGGCCTGATGGATGCCGAGGAAGAACTAGAGCTGCACGAGCAGATGCTCCGAGCCGCCAAGGACCGAGGGCTGCACACCATCTTGTTCAAGGCCCACCCGTCGGCCAGCGCCACCTCGGCGGCCCGATTGCGCGCCCGCGCCCAAGACCTCGAGCTGGATTTCCATCTGCTCGATACCGATCATCTGGCCGAAACCGTGATCCTCGCGGCGAAGCCGGAAGTTGTCATCTCCTGCTTCTCCACGGCGCTGGTCACCGCCCACTATGTGCTCGGTACGCCGGTTCAGGCCGTGGGTACCGCCAAGATGCTGCAGCTTCTCGCCCCCTATGAGAACTCGAACCGTATTCCGCTATCGATCATCCACGGGCTCTTTGTCCAGGACCTGCCGGCTCCCGCTCGCGCCGGAAGCATCGACATGCTCAGCGACTTGCTCGGTGCCATTTCTTATTGCATGCAGTCCACGCAGCTCCCGCATTTGCGCCCGGTCGCCGAGGCTTTCCTCGCCGAACACTACGGCGTGTTTTCCGCCCACTTCAAGCGTCGACGCATCACCAAGCTTGCGCTGCCACCGCAGTGGGCCCACTTGCAAGCACGTCGTTCGGTGCCGGCCAAGGTCCGTGGCGTATCCCGCCACATGCTGCGCCACGGCTCACGGACCTTGGACACCATGTCCAAATCCCTGAGTCGACTGGCAAAATGAACGATACGATGATCAAAATTTCCCAACCCGACACCCAGGAAGTGCCACGGCCACGCTTTGGCACCGCCCATGTGTGGGTGGAATCTCCCCTGCAGCTGCTCTCGGCCGTGGAAACTCACGCCGCCGGATTGCTCGGCGATGAGGTGCGCATCATTCCGCGGCGCGGGATGCCGCTGGAGGCAACCACCGGCGCACTGCTGAGAAATTCGCCGGCTGGTTTGCACTTCATGCCCGCGGCCAAAAGGCCACCGCAGCCTAGCTCGGCGCGAGACAGGTACGTCACCGGCGATGCCTATTCGGGCCGGATACAGCGCACCATGCTGACCGGGGTCAAGGCCAAGGAAATTGTCATCATCGATGATGGGCTGGCCACGTTGGCGCTGATCCGGCAGCTGGTCAGCGAGGAACCTACCGCTGTGGTGCGCGCCCGCGCGAAGAACACCGCTGCCCGCGTGGGCCTGGGCTTGGCGATGTGGCACCGGCTGCGCGGCTTGGCTCGAGAGGGACGTCTGCTGATCGTCTCTGCCTTGCAGGTTGAACCGGAAATCAGGAAGCGCATGGATGCGCTGGGCATCAAGTTCGCCCAGCACAGGTTCGAGTGGCTAGCTACTCAACCCGTCGCCGAACGATTCACCGAACCGACCTTGCTCATCGGCTCGGCCATGGCGGCGGACGGAATTATTCATGCCGCGCCGTATCTGCAATGGATTCGTTCCATCGCCGCAGAAGGGCCAGTAGCCTTCTTCCCGCACCGCCGAGAGACTCCGCAGATATTGGAAGAACTACAGCAGATTCCCAACGTGGTGCTGAAGGAGCATACGATTCCGATCGAGATGCGATTGCGCGATTTGCGTCCCGGACAAGAAATCAGGGCGCTTCCTTCTACCGTCATACCCTCCTTGCGCCTCCTGCTCGGTAATGAAGCACGTAACCTGTACGCGCAACCGGTGCCGGATCATTGGTGGACGCCGAGCACCTCGCAAGATCTTCGTGACCATCTATCAAGCTCGTTGAGGGTGTGACGATCCTCGTGAAACCAGCAATTCTTGCGGTCGCGGATTCAGACTCGTATCTGAAACTCGCCACCACATTCCTGCACCGTCTGGGCCCGAGTTGGGACCGTCGCGTCGTATTGGCGCGCACCCCTGTCATGCCCACCGAAGAACAGATCGCCGCAGCATTCGAGGGAACCGACCTCGACCCCGCAGATCTAGAGGTCTTAGCCTTGAATCAGTTCAATGCGCAAACCGTTGGCGAAGATGTCGTCTTCGCCGCCGCCACTGGGCCAGTGGTCGCCGAGTTGTATGCTCGAATGCTGCGCACCGAGCCGGTGGACCAACGACGCACCGCGCTGATCTCCGCGCTTCCCGGGGTCGCCTATCCTGCCACCCGCAAAGGATGGAATTACCGCCGGCCAGGTGACGCATTCATCTGCCATTCACACGCCGAGGCGCGCGATTTTTCATTTATGAACCTCGACCACGAGGGTCATCAGCCAACGATCATGGTCAGCAAGCTTCCCTTTCTGCGTTCCTCGGGTTTTCCCACCAGTTCATCTGCCCCGATCAAGCGACTGGTCTTTGCACCGCAGGCCAAGGTGCCTGTCGGTAAAACCGAACGCGAGAGCATTCTGGTCTCGCTCGAGCAGGCCGCTCGGCTCAATCCGGGACTGGAAGTCATGGTCAAATTGCGAGCGCGCGCTGGCGAACCGCAGACGCATCTCGAGGCCTACCCCTATGACCTACTTTTTGAAGAGCTTGTTCGCTCTGGCCGGTTGGGAAAGTCCACGCATCTGCGCTTCGTGACCGGCAGCATGTCTGAAGTGCTTACGGAGCATAGCGCGCTCGTGACCGTTTCATCCACGGCAGCGCTCGAGTCGATCGATCGCGGATTGCCGACCATGGTGCTCTCCGACTTCGGCGTAAATGCCCAGATGATCAACGTCGTTTTCGAATCCTCCGGATTGCTCGGTACTCTGCAGGACCTCGAGGACCTGAACTTTGAACCGGCAAACAAGCCCTGGCTACGAGAAAACTATTTTCACCGTGTGGACAACACGTTCAATGAATCTTTGACCATCCTCGCGCATCGTGCCCGGGGCGGTCAGCTAAAAACAGATCCCGAGATTCTGGCTTTCATCAAGCACCAACCACTTCGTCAACGGGTCCGGACGGCACTTCCGACACCAGTGCTCAGGGTATTGCTGAAAATTCGCAGACACATGAAGTTGTCACGACAATCAAACCCAAGGTCCATGTCATGATCAAAATTATCTATGCGAGTGACGTAGGAAATTCGTTATTCTTTCAGTAGCAGTCATAGGCATAATTGGCTTTGCTCTTGTACAAGAATAGCTCCTTGATCCGCCTTTTCCCGGATTGCTGCATGCCAAACTCACCACGATCAGCCTGCCTTCCGTTGAAACATCCGGTGATTGCAACCACTATGGGAATGTTTCTTGGCCAAAAGGTCTTAAGATCATTAAGGGCCCATTAATAGACTGTGCTATCGCGCGGTCATTTTGCCCACAGATTTGTATATTTCATTAGGAGTTCATGTGTCGGCGAGCCCGATTCGCGTTGCCATTGTTGGTGTGGGTAACTGCGCCACTTCCCTTATCCAAGGTGTCGAGTACTACCGAAGTGCCGACGAAAATGCCTCTATTCCGGGCCTGATGCACGTGCGATTCGGTGATTACCACGTGGCCGACGTTGAATTCGTTGCGGCATTCGATGTGGATGCGAAGAAGGTCGGCCTCGACCTATCCGACGCTATCCTGGCCAGCGAAAACAACACCATCAAGATCGCCGACGTACCAGCCACCGGTGTCACCGTGCAGCGCGGGCCCACCCTGGACGGTCTGGGCAAGTACTACCGGGAGACCATTGAAGAGTCGACCGCCGACCCTGTTGACGTCGTCAAGGCGTTGAAGGAAAACAAGGTCGACGTCATGGTCTGCTACCTGCCGGTGGGTTCCGAAGACGCAGCAAAGTTCTACGCTCAGTGCGCTATCGATGCAGGCGTTGGCTTCGTCAACGCCCTGCCGGTCTTCATTGCCGGCACCCCGGAGTGGGCACAGAAGTTCACCGATGCAGGCGTGCCAATCGTGGGCGACGACATCAAGTCGCAGATCGGCGCCACCATCACACACCGTGTGATGGCCAAGCTCTTCGAAGACCGTGGCGTGGTGCTTGATCGCACCTACCAGCTGAACGTCGGCGGCAACATGGACTTCAAGAACATGTTGGAACGCGATCGTTTGGAATCCAAGAAGATCTCCAAGACTCAGGCAGTCACCTCGAACACCTCGGCCAAGCTCACCGCTGACGACGTGCACATCGGACCTAGCGACTACGTTGCCTGGCTCGATGACCGCAAGTGGGCGTTCGTTCGCCTCGAGGGACGCAACTTCGGTGATGCTCCGGTGAATCTGGAATACAAGCTAGAGGTTTGGGACTCGCCAAACTCGGCCGGTGTCATCATTGATGCTGTGCGTGCAGCCAAGATCGCGCTTGACCGCGGCATTGGCGGCCCGATCCTGTCGGCTTCGAGCTACTTCATGAAGTCCCCACCAGAGCAGTACGACGACGAGTCGGCTCGCGCAAAGGTCGAAGCCTTCATCCGCGGCGACATCGAACGCTAGAAAGTCCCCCGGGACGAAGCAAAAAAGATCCGTGCGTGGAATTCTGGAATAGAGTTCCATGCACGGATCTTTTTGTATGCTCCTTCTATAGCGCGCGGCTTGCCCCGGACGCGGAGAAGCCCGCCGGCTGATAGGCCGGCGGGCCTCTGCTGAATTGTTTGCGAGTTCATTTCGCACCCCTTCCTGTAGTTGGCAACAACGGTAATGGCGTTGAGCTCAACTATCGGATACGGAGGTACATTTCCGGTGGCACATGGTTGACCAACTCCCGCTGACTTAGTCGGCGGTTTAATTCGGCACTATCAAGTTGCTTCCGGTTCTTAGCAAAACGCTTTTTCATTATTGTTCCCTCCCTTCTAAACAGATCGGGGAGGTGGGAAGGTCCTGGTGCGTAGTAGAAACTGCGCGAGCTTTCAGGCTTTCGGGACCTGCGAAGATGAGTTCCGAGGTTCGAACGGCCCGTTGAACAGAGCTATCAAAAAGTGGAGCAGACATGAAAAAAGTTCCTAAGGGAGAATGTCGATTACTGACTGACCGCCCCAGGAACTTTTGCTTGAATTCGTAGAAGTCTAGGAATCCATCATTCCGGAGGCAGGGGAAACGCCATGGCGCGCGGCAAAGCCGAACCAGCAATTTGAAAAGGCCATTTTGCCTGATCGCATGCCGCCATAATTCCAGTTATCTCGATTTGTAATCACGTTTCCCACCTCCTAAAAATCTGTCCGAGTCAATCGCGCAAAAGCCCGAGACTCACTTAGTATTGTCTTTTTGATCCGCAAGTCTCATTGAGACTTCCCAATCACAATATTCAGCATACATGGAGAATTTCGCACGCGCCAGTGATTTACTCAAATTCTTCAATAAGTTTCTTTAAAGCCGTGTAGGGACGCTCTGGGCCTGCCCCAAAACGTCCCTACCTGCGCTAATTGCAACTACTATTCGGCTGCTGGTTGCTGAGATTCCGGTTGTTCCGCCCACCATGCACGGAGTCTTTCTGCGGCGACTTGCTCTCCCAGCGGCCCGTCATCCAAACGCAGGTTGAGCATGAAATTGTAGGCGCGACCTACCAATGGCCCGGCTTTAATGTCCAGCAAAGCCATAATCTGTTCACCATTCAAATCTGGACGAATGGACTTCAGCTCTTCCTGCTCGGTAATTTCAGCTATCCGCGTCTCTAGATCGTCATAGGCAAATCCGAGGCGCTCGGCCTTACGGCGGTTGCGGGTCGTGACATCCGACCGGGTCAGGCGGTGCAATCGCTCAAGCAGTTCGCCCGCGTCGGTCACATAGCGGCGCACAGCCGAATCGGTCCAACCGGCGTCTCCATAGCCGTAAAAGCGCATGTGCAGTTCAACCAGGCGCGCCACCGCTTTGGTGGTGTCCTTGTCGAATCGCAGGGCGCGCATGCGCTGTTTCACCAATTTCGAACCGACCATGTCATGGTGGCGGAATGAAACCGCGCCATTGGACTCGAACTTACGAGTTGCAGGCTTTCCAGCGTCATGCAGCAACGCCGCGAAGCGAAGAATGAAATCTGGCCCTGGAACGGGGCCCTCGCTATCGGTTTCATGTCCTATGGCTTGTTCAAGCACGGTCAGCGAATGCTGATAGACATCCTTGTGCCGGTGGTGCTCATCGATTTCCAAGCGCAGCGCTGAAACCTCGGGCAGCACCTTGTCTGCCAAACCCGAATCGACCAGCAAATCTATGCCCGCACGCGGGTCGGCTCCGTTGATCAGCTTGATCAATTCGTCGCGTACTCGTTCGGCAGAAATGATATCGATGCGCTCGGTCATTTCGCTCATCGCCTGGCGAACCTCGGAGGACACCTCGATGCGAAGCTGCGATGCGAATCGTGCGGCTCGCATCATGCGCAACGGGTCATCCGAGAAGGAGATATCGGGGGAACCTGGAGTGCGGATTAGTTCATCGCGCAGCGAACTGACCCCGTCGAAGGGATCCACCAGTTCCAAATCGGGCAGACGTAACGCCATGGCATTCATGGTGAAGTCTCGGCGGTACAGGTCATCATGCAGGTTATCGCCAAAGGCAACGATTGGCTTGCGCGAATCCTTGTCATAGGCGTCAGCCCGGTAAGTCGTGACCTCTAATGTGTGCTCACCCTTTTTCAAGGCGATGGTCCCGAATTCGCGTCCCACATCCCAGATGTTGTCGGCCCATCCCGAGATCACCTTAACGGTTTGCTCCGGCTTCGCGCTGGTGGTGAAATCCAGGTCGGGAGAGACACGGCCAAGATAAAGATCGCGGACCGGACCACCAACCAGGGAAATCTCATGACCGGCACGAACGAAACGATCGGCGAGCTCGAAAATGACCGAAGGCAGGATCTGGCGCAGGGCGTCATGAGATGGAAGTGCGTACATAGTTCCTTAAGCGTGCCAGATTTCTGGTGTTCTCGCTTGAAAAATCGCGGAACTTCCTTGCGAGATACCTCTCTTGTCCAAGTCGCTAAGGCGTAGATCGCCAAAAAGTCGATAGAGTGGTTTCATGAACCGTCCGATCCCGTCTGCCCCAAAGCGCACGCCATTGACTGCGTCAATGGCTTCTGCGCAGGCGTCCGGCGGTCCTCAGACACTTCCAACGGTCGAAGAAGTTTCCTCCGGCGGCATTGTTATTGACTTTGACAACCCTGATTTTCCAGTCGCAATCATTGCACGGTACAACCGCGGTGGACGTTTGGAATGGTGCCTTCCTAAGGGGCACCCCGAGGGCGAAGAGATCAATGAGGAAGCTGCCGTCCGCGAGATCGAAGAAGAAACCGGCATTGCCGGTCGTATCCTCGCTCCGCTGGGCTCTGTGGACTACTGGTTCACAGTAACCAATTACCGGGTTCATAAGACCGTGCACCATTTCCTCCTGGAAGCCACCGGCGGACACCTCACGATCGAGAACGACCCAGACCATGAGGCGGTAGATGTCGCATGGGTACCCTTGAATGCGCTCGGTAAGCGTCTTTCCTTCCCTAATGAACGCCGGATCGCTGACCTGGCACGCGAGGTCCTTACGAAGTATGTCTCAGGTTCCTAATTCACCGCTCAGCCCCGATCAGCCGAATACCGGAACCCACGAACAGGTTACTGAACTAGCGACACCAGCGGCCCCGGCTTCCGGTGGAAGATCAAAAACCTATGCGCTGATGGCGTCGGGCACATTGGTTTCCCGCATGCTCGGCTTCGTCCGCACCGCCATGCTGGCCATGGCCATTGGTTCGGTCACCTCGGTGGCAGATATCTTCGAGAAGGCGAACGTCATCCCGACGATCATCTTCATGCTGCTAGCTGGCGGCGTCTTCAACGTGGTGTTGATTCCACAACTTATCAAGGCCTCCAAGGCCAAGGACCGTGGAGCCGCATACACCTCGAAGCTAGTCACCCTCACCATCGTGGTGATGGGTACGCTGACGGTTGTGCTGACCTTGTGCGCCCAACCAATTATCATTGCGCTCACTAACAACTGGACCGATCCGATGATCGCGCTCGGCACGGCGTTCGCCTATTGGTCCTTGCCACAGATCTTCTTCTACGGGCTATATGCGGTGCTTGGGCAGGTCCTCAATGCGCACGGCAGATTCGCCGCCTTCATGTGGGCTCCTGCGGCCAATAACCTGATCCAATTATTGGTAATCGGCTCGTTCATGCTGGTCTTCGGCGCCTATTCTTCGGGCGATCCGATGGATTCTTGGAGCACCGGAAAAACTATATGGCTTGCCGGCGGTGCGACCCTAGGCATCATCATGCAATCTCTCGTACTGCTCTGGCCATTGAAGAAGACTCACCTCAAGCTCCGCTTCGATTTCTCCTGGCGTGGGATAGGACTGCGCCGGGTCGGCCGGCTAGCTATCTGGACGCTGGCGGCGATGGTCATCGGCAACATCTCTTCTTTGATCTACTCGAAAATCGTCTCCGGAGCGACGGCGGCCCGTACCGAACTATCTGCCGAACAGGCCGCCTCAGTAGCCGGCGAATACGCGCTGAATACCTCGCAGCTAATCACCGTGTTGCCACATTCACTGTTCGCACTGACCGTGGCCACCGTCCTTTTTAATGACTTCACCCGAGCCTTTGCCGACCGCCGGCGCAAAGATATCGGACCACTGCTCAACCAGGGCATGCGCTCTACCGCAATCCCTATCATTTTCTTCACCGTGGTCTTCATCGTATTGGCCGGTCCGTTGGGGCGCCTCTTCGCCGGCAGTTCCGAAAATTCCGTTCAAGCGGCAGCCGCCATCGGCCAGTTGCTGGTCCTCACCGCTCTGGGGCTTCCGTTCAAGTCGATCCAGTTCTTCATGTTGCGCGTCTTTTTCGCCGACGAAGACACCCGGACTCCCATGCTGATCCAGAGCAGCATTGCCGCGATCGGTCTGATCGGCGCCGTGTTGGCAGCCTGGCTGGTCGACCCGATAAATATTGCCGCAGCGATTGCCTTCATCTACGGCATCACCAATGTCATCTCGGCAGTCATCACGCATTATCTGATCAAACGACGCTACGGCGACTATGGCGTCACCAAGGTCATCGACACCTATATACGAATCGGTTGGATGGCCACCCTGTCTGCAATTATTGGCTGCATTCCCCTGGCTTTATTGGGTGGTTTCAGCTTCGGATTCGCTTATGAATCGCTGTTCAGCGCCGCTGTCACGATCTGTGTTGTGGGCCTAGTTATGGCCATAAGCTTTGTGTTGTTGTTGCATCGGACCAAGGTCCCGGAGCTCGCCGGATTCCTCGGCCCGCTTATGCGCAGAATTCCGCGCCTTTCCAAGCCGTGATTCTGCTCAAATGACCAACAAATGACGGGTTTGGGCAGGTAACATGAAGGATGGTGGGTCTGCCTGCCGTTCGAAGCAATCAAACCTTGGAGATGCACGTGTCGCAGCCCATCGATGTCGGTTCTGTCCTTAGCGGGCGCTACCAGGTCACCGAAACCGTTCTGACCACAGCCGAGGGAGATCTGGTGCTTGGCGGCATCGATCAGGTGCTCAACCGATCGGTCAGCATCGTGGTCGCTTCCGCGGCCAACTCCTCGCAGCTGGCCACCAGCGCGCGTGAAATTGCCATGGGCGAGCGTCAGGCCAACGTCCAGGTACTGGACCTTGGGATCACCGAAACGAATCAAAGCTACTTAGTGGCGAACGTCGCCCGCTCAGCCGACCTGCTGGATCTGGTGCTCGAGGCACAAGACGCGCCGTACGTCGAACCGTTCTTCACTGATACCCTGGGCACCGAGCTATTCGGCGAGTCCCGTCAGTCGGTACCCGAGACTTACGAAGACGATGCTGAATACTACGAACAGCTGCGCTACGAAGACGAGCCTGAAGAACAGAACAAGGTTGGCAACGCGCTGAGCAGCGGGTTCGCCGGTTTGAAGAACCGTTTTGGCCGCAAGAATGCCACCGCCGCGGAATCCGTCGATGAAGACGAGTACGTCGAAGAAAATACCGACGATCAGACCGCACCCAATGCCCAGGTAACCACCCCCACGGTGGCAACCCCGATCTCACCGGCAAACAAGGCTTCTGCGACCCCTAAGCCCAAGGTGACCCGTCTGGACGACGATGAGGAACCCAATGTCACCGCAACGGCCGCCCTCGCGGCTGCGGCCCAGTCCAAGGGATCTGCTCCTAAGAAAGAGGAGCCGAAAAAAGAAGAGCCAAAGAAGCCTGCGCAGAAAAAGGCAGCAGCTATGGCCGGCATCGCCGCAGCTTCCGCACCGAAGGCTTCTACCTTCCCTGCAGCCGCCAAGGGCGTTCCTGCACAGGACGTTCCAGAGCCACTGGAGGAAGAGGAAGACGAAGGCACCTCGAAGGGCGTACGTCTGCTCGTGGGCGCCGTGCTGATCGCGGTGCTGATCATCGGCATCGTTTTCGCCTTCAACTTCTTGGGTGGCGCAGGTAAGGACACAACTGCCGATCCTTCGACCGCCCCGTCCGAAACCGCGGCCGCACCGACCCAGGACGAGGCTGAAACGCCAAGCGAGCCTTCACTGCCGGCTCCAAAGGTCGATGATGTCTCGCGTCTGGTGCCAGGCAACCAGCAGCTTAATGCGGAAACCGACAACACCCTCGGCGACATGATCGACGGCAATCCTTCGAGCACCTACAAGACCTACTCGTACACCACCAGCAACTTCGGTGGCTTCTCCTCGAATATGGTCTTCATCCTGGAGCTTGAAGAGGAATCGGGAATCTCCGAAATCAATCTCGAGGGCCTGAATGCCACCGGTGGCGACTACGAGATCCTCGTAGGTACCTCAGATGATCTGGGCGATGCGAAGTCTGTGGCCAAGGGCTCGTTCTCCGGTCCATCGATCTCCGTTCCGGTCAAGGGCGATGACTCCGATCAGATGGCAGGCACGCACGTATTCCTCAACGTCACTGACCTGCCACGCCGTGCTTCGGGCGCCAATGCCTCCCGTCCATTCGGCTTGCAGATCGGCGAGTTCTCCGCCAAGTAACAGAAGCGGAATTTTTTACCAAAGCAATGCGTTGAGGTGGATAGTGAGGTTAGACCTTGCTATCCACTTCGCATTATTAGAACGAAAGGGTTCTACCCTCGTGACTTCAGCACAGAACGACGAAATCCGCGACGTAATCATCGTCGGCTCCGGCCCGTCGGGTTATACCGCTGCGATTTACACCGCGCGTGCGAACCTGAACCCGTTGGTCATTGCCGGCTCAGTCACCGCCGGTGGCGAACTGATGAACACCACGGACGTCGAAAACTTCCCAGGCTTCCCCGAGGGCATCATGGGCCCTGACCTGATGGACAACATGCAGAAGCAGGCCGAGCGCTTCGGCGCCGAGGTGCTCTTCGATGATGTCACCGAGATGCAGCTCGACGGCGAAATCAAGACCCTGTCGTTGGCCGACGGTACCGTGTACCGCGCCCGCACCGTCATTGTTTCCACTGGCTCTGCCTACCGCGAGCTGGGCCTTCCAGACGAAAAACGCCTCTCCGGCCACGGTGTCTCCTGGTGTGCTACCTGCGATGGTTTCTTCTTCCGCGACCAGACGATCTCCGTCATCGGCGGCGGCGACTCCGCAATGGAAGAAGCTCTCTTCCTGACCAAGTTCGCGGCAAAGGTCATCGTGGTGCACCGCCGCAGCGAACTTCGCGCGTCGAAGATCATGGCGGATCGCGCCTTGGCACACGAAAAGATCGAATTCGTCTGGGACTCCGAGGTTGTCGGCATTAACGGCGAAAACAAGGTCAACGGCCTCGTCGTGAAGAACCGCAACACCGGCGAAGAGTCCACCCTGGATGTCACCGGAATCTTCGTAGCCATCGGCAATGATCCACGCGTGGATCTCGTCAAGGATCAGCTGGAGCTAACCGCAGAAGGCACCATCGCCGTCGACGGCCGTTCTTCGCGTACTTCGTTGCCTGGTGTTTACGCAGCTGGCGACGTCATCGATTCAAACTACCGTCAGGCAATCACCGCCGCAGCTTCCGGCTGCGCCGCTGCTCAGGACGTCGAGCATTACTTGGCCAACGTCAAGACCCCGGCCAAGGTAACCAACTAATAATTCGCAGAAAGGGGTTCACTCACATGAGTAACGCTAAGGCAGTAACCGAAGCAACCTTCCAGGCAGAAGTTCTGGAGTCCGAGAAGCCAGTAATCGTAGATTTCTGGGCAGAGTGGTGCGGTCCATGCCGTCAGCTGAGCCCAATCCTGGATCAGATCGCTGAGGAGCACGCAGACAAGGTCACCATCGTAAAGCTGAACATCGATGAGAACCAGGCGATTTCCGCGAAGTACGGCATCACCAGCATTCCTGCAATGTTCGTTTTCAAGGATGGCGAGCACGTCGCCTCCTCGCTCGGTGCTAAGCCAAAGGCTGTCATTGAGAAGGAATTTGCAGAATACCTGTAGATCCTAAGTAGTTGTCAAAATAGGCGTTGAGCTTTCGAGCTCAACGCCTATTTTTGTCCCTACCGCTAGTCAGGGCGTGGTGGCTATGCTCAGAAAACGCGCCTCAGAGCTACGACGTATTTAACCAAGTAATATAGCTTGTTTTCTCTCAAGTAAATTGGAGATTTCATTTCCATGTGTGTTTGTTGGTCAGATTCAACATATCGACGGAAAACACGGCGCTCACCCAACCGGCTGCAGGTAGCACGTGCGCTTCGATCTCTGGCTACTTCAACTTTCTTCGAAGCAACCCGTTAGCGTGCAAAGTAGTTTAGAGCACCTTCCAGATATCGATAGCCGCTTACCAACATGAGCATCTTCGGCGATTACTTTGCATAGATGACGACATCCGCTAGCGGCACCAATCTTCTTACCAGTCATGAATCCCGAGGCTGCCATGCACAAGTCGATCCTCGTTTGAAACTCAGTAGTGCTAGTCAGAAGTGAACTCATCTTTAAAATTTTCATGTTCCTGATTCCTATGTTGCTTGGGATATAGACCAGGAAAATTCAGGAAAAAGACTACCTTCGAGATTCGGCAGTAGAAGACGTGCAACGGTGCCTTGCGAGCTCAAAGAAGAAGACGCTGGATGGGGGTCTCTCAATGTAACGGCCCGCCCTACGACGTACCTGGCAAGCGTCTCTCCTCACTGAATGTGTCAAGTAATCAGGACCAGAAGCATGGAGCGAGAACGGACCGGATGGACCTCAGAACGTTCGCAACCATGTGTCGCTACTCTACTTCGATACAGCAAGTCCAGGAGACCGGTCCACGTAACCGGTACTGGTGTACCAGTTATTGAGAATTGGTGACCGCTGAACTACCTTCGCTGTCCAGTCGCTGCACTCGTGTTAGAGCGTCGATGCCAAGTCGTGGATATCGACGCGGTTCGGCTAATAAGGCGCTATCTCGGATACCCGTTTCTCTTTTGCGCTGACTAGCAACTCACTGAGCTTTCTCGGGAACGCGGCAACGAGAAGAACCGATCGGTCTTCATTGATTCGATTACTGGTGAGAAAGCAGGCTCCTAGAAGCACGCGTATTGTTGGGGTCATCTATTGGGAAAACGCAGGTCCAGTTGTACCTCGCCGAGATTATCAACGTGACCTATAGTCGTCGTAAGTAGTTGGTCGTTCAGGGGCCTTCATAGTGTTGTTGGCAGCCCACGGTGGACAGTTCCCGGGTCTGACGATAGCGCTGCGTCTGTGTACTCGAACGAGTGGACGCATGATGCCACGGTAGTTTGCCATCCGTCCTCCTAGAATAGATTCACCTCCCCCAAGTAGAGCATTTGACTCATTGTGAGGCAGCAATAATGCCTTCCAGCGGCCTTGCCAACGAAACACGAAATCTTCCGTCTGAGCCACCCTTAGAGCCCTTGAAGACCTCTGAATAAGCAGACCCTCTATGGGGAGACTTTCGGCGGATGTCGTAGAAAGCGAAGCAACGCCCGTATGGCTCGACGGCAACAGGCTCTGCACTCACTACAAGCAATCTGTCTGGCCTGCCAGGTTCAATTCAGGGGTTCACGCGGATACGAACTTGGATCGGTTTGTTCAGCATAGGATCTGGGTTGAGCCGGGCAACTTCAACATGTAGGTGCAACCCTCATGTCTACGGATCAAGGGTGTTGTTGAATATTAGTAGGTTTGGGGACCACCCAATATTGCCTTTGAAAGCCAGCGTTATTGCCGTTGGGGACCAGCAGCTGCCCTGAAGGGTGCCACTGGCCGCCAACGGTATTCCTTTCTATACGAGGTTCAACTGCTCACGCATGTTGTACGTCCCGGTTTCGCACCACGTCGTATTGTGAATGATTCGATCCATAATCGCGTCCGCATGCACCCCAGAACCAAGCCGCTGATGCCAGAGGCTTCGTTGTCAGAGGATCAATACACGTGTCGCTCCCGGAACTGTTCCACCTTCTGGTGGTTAGTTAGGTCCCGAGATCTGCCAGTGAAAACTTGACGTTAAGAGTGAATGTTCGTTGGCGCAGCCGCAATCAGTTCTGAAATCGACCGAACCTCATTTATCAGACAATCAGGTCCGCCCGCCCCCGATCGTCGAACGGTGAATACCATGTCGTCTCGCAAATAGCGTTGTTTCACGTGAAACAAACGTCATTTCTGGTCTGGCCTCGAAAGGGCTAGATTCCATTCTGTCTTCCGTTGATTGACGTTCGAAATCGCGCGTCGACGATCGCCGTTTTCAATAATGGAAGGGACCAGTAGCGCACAATTCTGTACCCGAAGAACATATTTGCGTCCTGTGCTGACATGGAGCGGCTTTTCTCGTCGCCAGCTATACAACACCATGGATTCTGTAATTCCAACCTTTAAGTGAGTGAAGAATGTTTCACGTGAAACACGCGCAGATGATGAGTATCAGGAGGACCGCGAACCGAACTGCCCCAAGTGTAGTGAAAAATATCAGCACTACGCCTAGACGGTAGCAAGAACTATAAAAACCGTTTCGTCGCAGACGCCATTGTAGAACCTGGCGCCACATCCCGATTACCCGTAATGAGTTCCAGAATCACTGCGGGAGCAGCCAGTGATTCGGTCGGATGTTCTCATCGATTCGTCAGGTGCCTAATCTGGATAGATGACCTTTTGTCCCACACTGGCTTTCAGCGAGAAATCACAAGTGCACAGTCATCGTTTTTGAGCGGAACTCCTAGTAGCTCTCAAACGCCGGCAAACGAGAACGAGATGCAGACAGCCGATATTTGCCTAGTACCTCTCCCCCACTACATCTGGGATAAGCCCTTCATTTCGCACCTGTCCCGATTGCGCGACATGCTGGATGCTACCGATATTTCCGTTGGGAGACGGTACCTACTTGTGCCGGAGATACAGCGGCCGCCAATGCGAATGTCCATGCCCAACAGCACGGATGATCTCCAGTATTCTGAACCTTTCGAAAACGTTCCAGATGGTACCGCGGAAGAGCCTGCCCATCTCATCTCGCAACGGATGCCGATGCCGAGTAACTAAGTCTCCAGACACTGAGTACAAGATAACGTTGAGCGACAACAGCGGCGTGCATATCTCCAAGCAGCAACGTTCCGAACCAGAAGCAATTTTTCCTTGGCACATGCCGGCAAGACTCCATCCATCGCGACGTTATTCTCATCGCTATGGACTTGTGGAACGTAACCGTAGCCATTGAATCCTTCTCGCGAAGTCTGCCAGGCTTCTTTCGTCGGGTCGGGCAGCCTTCGGCAACGTAGATCCCAACGATGCCGGTGAACCCTATGGCAGTGCCCAAAGAGAACATTCATGTTTCTTTGGGATAGTCCCACACGTAGTACCGTCGGTTGCCACAGGAGTAGACGTTCAGAAAAATACGATCGTGAAATCGCTCGGGAAGCGGATCAGTTGAATATTTGACGATTTGAAAGCGCCAATATGGCCACTCAGAACCGCCAATGGCGCCCCTGAGAGCCATGAATTGGAATCCTTCCGCCATATGACAACATCTGTTGGAGGGAGCAATGCAATTGGTGCGATAAAACAATGCGAAGCTGACACGCTTGCTTCCCGTCGAAGGAATATCGGGGCGGAGTATCGACGTCTCGCGAAACATCTTCAGAAACAACGCATACAACGTCCTAGATGCCGAATTAGAAACCGAAAACACCGGAACGGGAACCCAGGCAAACTATAGGAACCTGTTTGGTAGTTTTTAGTCCCTGGCCTCGGGGAGCATTAGGGCTCGTTCACTCCGCCTGACTGGAATACGGTGTCTAAGCAATTCCCGAGAGTCGGAGTGACACTCAAATTCCTGCATGGACGCGATCATGGAGCGGATCGGGCAAAATACGATCTGAGTCGATACTACGAGCTACAACATGAGGGAGAAAAGGTCCTTGGACTAGGCTATAGGATGTTGTTGCGGTTACGTGGTGCCTCCCGAAAGGTTCGGGCCCTCAACAAGCACATTGGTGGCTATGGAAGGGTATATCCGGAGGCTCCCATACCTCCAGATATTCGATCAGTATTCATTGAGTATGGGATTTGGAGCTACCGCGCGAAAGTACCGAACGCAACTTCAATCGAAGCGTGTGCCGTACTGTCGGAGTGACATCAGATCACCGATCATTCCGAAGGTATGCATCCCGTCTGCTACGCCCCTGATCTCGTCAGTCGGACCTGTCTACCGCTTCTTGGTAACCTCTACATCGGACACTTGTTCAGCGCTCAAGAACTGAAAGGTCCCGATATTTCACATACGCCCTACTCCCCTGATCTTCTTCGTGACTGGGGTTCCACCATGGGTATCACTAGAAATTGCTGCAGGATAGAAGCATGCACTCCCATGGTGCAGCTGGACTTCCAAGGATATTATTCGCCGTGATCGATTGGGCGGTGCCAAATTCATTCAGAAGTATCTTGTATCTAGTCGTGATGCCGATCCAACTATCGATATCATCTAAGGATTGAGCTCGAACCGCTACAGCTTTGACAGTGTTGGCGGCAGGGTTGAGAAATATTGCCATCCGACTTGTCTGAACTGAAATTCAATCAGCGTGTTGGATGTCGTAGGTAATCTCGATGTCGGTGTTGGACTTCAGATGCGCTGCAGGCGCCCCCTGGCAGAGCATCTAGAGATTATCCTCATCATCGGTTCTCAGTACTTACTATGATCACTCTATGATTTTGGGATTCGATCCAGCCCGCTAGTTCCTTCTACATTGGTGACACGCAATGTAGTTCCGATGTCAGCCGAACCATGGCGCCATGTTTCACGTGAAACAGAGCATGCCCCATATCCAAGATATTCTGATTTATTGAATACGAACCGGAGCTTTAGCGAGACCAGCACCGATCGCGTCTAGCTAATTTTAAACCGAACACGCTCGAGCATTCGGAGCTCAGTTTGGACCTACGGTCAAATATCAGCGTCCTCGACGCCACTGGAAAGCCGATGATTCTATGCGTGAATACATGAGTATTCGGAGCCTTGAGTGTCACCGAATATTGCCTTTCGATCCGTACCACTAGATTCGAGGGTAAGCGTCGGAGCTGGCAAGGTAGCAAGGTAGCAACACTATCCGACCAACCCACCTCGATTACTTCTACACCAAGAAGATGCCTTCGGCTATCTACCATCCGAGGAACAGAGGGAATGCCCATGCCCTCTGTTGAACGCTGCCAAATGGAATCTTGTCAGTCGCTCCGTCTCTGGTGCTAGTCGAAGATCTGTGAACCTAGTTGTTCTAGGACTCGAAAAATCGCTTTGGAGAGCTATACCCAATGCGACGAAAATGAATAGCACCGCCCACAGACAATGCTGTTGCAATCATCACTCGGCATGTTCACAAAAAATCCTGCCCGTAAACCGTTGCCGGTACAGAATAGATAAAGCACTGAGGTACCACAGGATACGCAACTCCGAAGGCTGGTGGCACTCACAGCGTGGATGACGTTTTTATGCCCCCTAAGGCCTGTATTTAGGGCAACGTGCAGCTGGTTATTTTACGGTTCTAGGCAATGAAGCAAAGTAGACCAACGGATCCTCTGGATCACGGAGTCTATAGTACCTCCCCCGATAGGAACGCATCGGTACAATATTCGAGTGTAGTGAATGTCTGCCCCCTGGCTTATCCTCATTGAATATTTGACTCTTTGAGAGCCACCGATATTGCGATTCAGAGCCGCCACGTCGAGATGACGTTATTGTCTTTCAG